>NZ_JBSPKY010000027.1:0-51569 GCF_053848025.1 Mesorhizobium sp. 128a
TGTCTTCCAGCATGGCCTTGCGGCGATCACCGAAGCCCGGCGCCTTGACGGCGGCGATCTTCAGGCCACCGCGCAGCTTGTTGACAACCAGTGTGGCCAGAGCCTCGCCTTCGACGTCTTCCGAGATGATGAGCAGCGGCTTGGAGGTCTGCACGACGGCTTCGAGAACCGGCAGCATGGCCTGGAGGTTGGAGAGCTTCTTCTCGTGCAGGAGGATGTAGACGTCCTCGAGCTCGGCAACCATCTTGTCGGCGTTGGTGACGAAGTAGGGCGAGAGATAGCCGCGGTCGAACTGCATGCCTTCGACGACTTCCAGCTCGGTCTCGGCGGTCTTGGCTTCTTCAACCGTGATGACGCCTTCGTTGCCGACCTTCTGCATCGCTTCGGCGATCATGGCGCCGACCGACTCGTCGCCATTGGCCGAGATCGTGCCGACCTGGGCAACTTCCTCGGAGGTCTTGATCTTCTTGGCAGCCTTGCCGAGCGCCGCGACGACTTCGGTCACGGCCAGATCGATACCGCGCTTCAGGTCCATCGGGTTCATGCCGGCGGCAACGGCCTTATGGCCTTCCTGAACGATCGACTGCGCCAGAACGGTCGCGGTCGTGGTGCCGTCGCCGGCGATGTCGTTGGTCTTCGAAGCAACTTCGCGAACCATCTGCGCGCCCATGTTCTCGAACTTGTCCTCAAGCTCGATTTCCTTGGCGACGGTGACGCCGTCCTTGGTGATGCGCGGGGCGCCGAACGACTTGTCGATGACGACGTTGCGGCCCTTCGGGCCGAGCGTGACCTTCACGGCGTCGGCGAGGATGTTGACGCCGCGCAGCATGCGCTCACGAGCGTCGCGGGAGAATTTTACGTCTTTAGCAGCCATGTTTTAGCTCCTGGCAAGGGCTTGCGATCAAGCCCGGAATTCAGTTGACGGTGAGGCCGATAATCAGCCGATGATGCCCATAATGTCGGATTCCTTCATGATCAGAAGGTCTTCGCCATTGAGCTTGACTTCGGTGCCCGACCACTTGCCGAACAGGATGCGGTCGCCAGCCTTGACGTCCAGGGGAACCAGCTTGCCGGCTTCGTCGCGGGCGCCGGAGCCGACAGCGATGATCTCGCCTTCCTGCGGCTTTTCCTTTGCCGTATCCGGGATGATGATCCCGCCGGCGGTCTTGGATTCGGATTCGACCCGGCGTACGACCACGCGGTCATGAAGCGGGCGGAACTTCGACTTTGCCATTTTTTCTTCCTCGAATGAGAACGGTGAGAACAGTTCCTCCATCCGGCGATGCCGGATATCAGTTAGCACTCACCCAAGGCGAGTGCTAACGTGGCGCTGAAATAGGCGCGTGGCTTGCGAGAGTCAAGGCGAACGGTGGGATCAATTTTGCCCAAATTTGAGCCCTGCCGTGGTCCGACGGGAAGCCTAGCGACGCCTCGGTGATCGAAGCACCAGCAGAGGGCATCGCTCCGCCAGCGGATAGGAGCCGCTCGGTACGACGCGCACTTCGCCGAACCACCCACCCGCCTCGTCGACCAGCACGGCCAGCGTTGCGAAGCTGTAGCTTATGTCGGAGCCGGCATAGACGTCGATCGTGTTGATCGACGCCATGCTCCATCCCGTCCGCGCGGCAAGGGCCTCGCGGTCGGGGAACAGGCCGTCGAATGTGTCGCGGATTGCCCGCACCTTGATGGCGAAATCCGGACCGCCCGTGGTGCACGCCATGGCGATCCGCCATTTGAGCGCGTGGAAATTCTCGATCGCGCCGGCCAGCACCTGAGCTTCAATGCTGGCCAGATCCTCGGGCGTTTCCGGGGCCGCGAAAACGCGGATCGCGGCCCGCCCGCCGGGTTTCAGCACCCTGGCGATTTCGCCGTGCAGGCGATTGCGTGCCGCCTTCGAGGCGATGGCGGACAGGCATCCGTCGCCAATGACGGCCTCGGTGCTGGCGCCGGCAACGGGCAGATCCAGCCAGTCTCCGACCACCGCCCTGCGCGAGGCATTGTCGCCTGCCCACACGCCCGAGATCATGGCCGCCGATTGGTCGATTGCCAGCATCGATCTGCCGAGCACGGCGAGTTCCGGCGTCACCCCCAGGAGCAGGACATCAGCATTTGCCAGGCTGACTTCGTGCACGAATATATCAACGGTTTCCGGCGTCGGCCGAAGCGGTGCGTCCAGGAGCCTCCAGTGACGGTGATAATTATCCCAATGATTTGTCATGCTGCCTTTGGGGGCCTGAGAGTTCTGGCTTTTGGCGGTCGCAGCCGCTTAATAGAAAATTGCAGAAGATCAAAAGGCCAGCTGTGGCACGTATTGTCGTCGTAACGCATGAGCACGACCGGTTCCAGAGCAGACGCAACGTCTTGTTGCGCAGGTCGAGCCCCTACATGCTTTTCGACGTTCTGGAAGAACTGAAAAGGCGCGGTCATTCGGTTCGGGTTCAGCAAGGCCCGGCCAGGGCGCACGGTGCCGACATAGCAATTCTACATGTCGATGCAACGGTTACACCGGCCGATTATCTCGACTATGCGCGGGGCTTTCCATTCTGCCTCAATCTGGCAACGGCCGACATCTCCAAGCGACGGGTCAGTGGCGCGTTGCTGGAGCATGACGACGCCTGGCAGGGCCCTGTCATCGTGAAAACCAATCTCAACAATCAGGGCATTCCGGAGACATTCCTCAACCGGCGATCCAGACGCGCGGGCAAGCAGCCACCTTTTCCGGATGTGCATGGGCTAAAGCCCTATGAGCTCTACGGGTCTCTTGGCGCCGTCCCGGATGGGGTCTTCGGCGGCGACGATCTGGTCGTGGAAAAGTTCCTTGCCGAACGGGAACCCGATGGCTTCGCAATGCGGTTCTGGGTGTTTTGCGGAGAGAGCGAGCGTTGCACCCGCTACATCTCGCCAAACAGTCTGGTCAAGGCATCCGAGACGATCCGCCGTGAGCCTGTCCCTGTTCCCGACGAGATCCGCGAGCGGCGACGAGAACTCGGCTTCGACTACGGCAAATTCGATTTCGTCATGCATGAGGGCAGGGCGGTCTTGCTCGATGCCAACAAGACGCCGGGCCGTCCCAAGAATCTGGTGAAAATGTTTACGGCTGGCACTGCGCACCTGGCCGACGGCTTCGAAGGCCTCATGCGCCGGGTGGGGTAGGCAGCACTCCGCGCCTAAAGAAATTGGCGCAGCTGCGTATGGATGATCGACCGGTAGTCCTCGATCGTATGGCGGCTTTCCGCCTCATCCTGGGTCAGCGCCATGCGCACGACTCCTCCGGCAAGCTGGAAGATCAGGAAAACCATGCGGCCGAACTCCTCGCGCCGTTCAGCTGCGAGAAACGGGCCGACATGGTCGCAGAACATCTTAGCCTGCTGCCTGGTCTCCGCGATGTCGAGATTCTGCAGCGCCTTGTCGGCCTGGATGGCGTTCTGCAAGTCCTGGATGGCCGGGTCCCCGGCGACGCGTTCATAGTAATCGTCGAGCAGCCGGTCGGAGGCGGCGATGACGTCGCCCCGCCCGCCGATGTCTGCAACGATCGCGGCAAGGCGCGCGCGGCTCACCTCGGAGAAGCGTTCGTAGAGCATCGCCAGGATCGCCGACTTGTTGGGGAAATAGTGATAGACGGTGGCGATCGGCCCGCCAGCCAGCGCGCCGACTTCCTTCATTGTGACGGCGTCGATGCCCTTTTCGCCGATCAGCCGCATGGTCGTCGACAGGATGGCGTCAATGCGCTCGCGGCTGCGCTCCTGCTTCGGCCTGCGCCTCGGTTCGGTCGCCGTCCTCCCTGCTTCGTTCATGTCGCAACCCTCTCGATCGCCAAGACCATTCGATCCCCAGCCTTGCTGAATGCCGAGCCTCACTAATGATTGACAAACAAATATGATCGAGTATCAGTTTCTAAATACTGACAGATTGTCAGTTTTTTTGCCGTCATGCAAGGACGTGGGGAGGCGCCCGTGACTTCTGTTCGTAACGTCGATGCCGGAAACGGCGACTGGCTGGTCGGCAACCCGACCGCGTCGCAGCTGGCCTCGGCGCTATGGGTCGGTTCGGTCGGCCTGCTCATCCTCGGGCTGCAGCCGGTGCTGCTCGGCGCACTCTACACCGAAGGACATGTCAGCGGCGATGAGCTCGCTCTGGTCGCCACGGCCGAAATGATTGCCATCGGCATCGGCTCGGCGGTCATCGCGATGATGCTGTCCGCGCACAATATGCGCTGGAAGAGTGCAATCCTTCTGGCCCTGCTGGCGCTGGCGAACTGGGCAACCGCCTATGCGGTCAGCCCGAACTCGCTGATCGGCGCCCGCGCCATGGCCGGCCTCGCCGAAGGCGGCTTGGTGGCGGTCGCCACCGAACTGATCGCGCGCTCGCGCCGGGCCGAGCGTATCGGCGGCTATTTCGTTACCATCCAGACCCTGGCGCAATGCGCGCTTGCGCTGCTGCTGGCGCTTTACGTGATCCCGGCCGCCGGATCGGCCGGAGGCTTCATCGCCCTTGCCGTCGTCTGCATCGCTTCGGTCGCGGTCGCCTTCCTGGTCCCGGCGGACTATGCCGACCTGCCCAAGGAGGAACAGTTCGGCAATGTTCTGACCGCGCCGTCGATTACCGCTCTGCTGTGCGTCTTCTGCTACTTCATGTTCTTCGGCTCGGTCTGGGCTTTTCTCGAGCCGCTCGGCGCACAATACGGGATCGACGGCCGCACGGTCGGCCTGATCGTATCGGCCAGCCTCGCACTGCAGGTTCTGGGCGCGATGACGGCAACTGTCTTCGAGGCGCGCATCGATTATCGCTTCGCCGTAGCGGCGATCGGCATTGTCGCGGTCGTCAGCGCGGTGGTGCTCGCCAGTAGTCCCGGCCTGACGGTTTTCTGGATCGCCGCCCTGGTCATGGGCTTCATCCTTCTGTTCATCGTGCCCTACCAGATCCGTCTGGCGATCACCGCCGACGAGACGCGCACCGCGGTGCTCCTGATACCGGCAGCCCAGCTCTTCGGGCTCGCGATCGGTCCGATCGCGGCATCGCTTCTCATCGACGGCAAGGATTTTCGGCCGGTACCGGAATTCGCCGCCGTGAGTGCCGCGGCCAGCGTCGTACTGCTTGGCCTGTTCATACTGGTTGCACGCCGCCGCGCTATCGCCTGACAGGGAGCGTTCTCGTCGAAGACACCATGGCGTGAGGTCCTGGGCATCGACATGCAGATACTTGACTAAGTCAAATAAATGTTTGATCGTCAGGGGCAGGAGGCTGCCAATGACGATCCATCATCAACCCGGCAAGGAACGCATCGACGCGGTGCGGGCTTTCAACCGCTTCTACACCCGCCAGATCGGGCTGCTCGACGAAGGCCTGCTGAAAAGCGCCTTCTCGCTGACCGAGGCGCGGGTGCTCTATGAGCTGGCGCATCGCGATGGCCTGACGGCTACCGATCTCATTCGCGATCTTGGCCTCGACGCCGGCTATGTCAGCCGGTTGCTAAAGAAGTTCGAGCACTTGCAGCTGATTTCGCGAACGGCGCTTGCGTCGGACGCGCGGCAATCGTCGATCACGCTGACGCCGGCGGGGCGGCAGGCCTTCGCACCGCTGAACCGGGATTCACATGACCAGGTCGCGGCCTTGCTGGAGCTGCTCCCGGCTGCCGAACAGGACCGGCTGGTCAAGGCCATGCAGACGGTGCAGCGCTTGCTCGGCGAGGATGCCGAGCCCAAAGTCCCCTACATGCTGCGGCCCTTGCAGGTCGGCGACATCGGCTGGATCGTGCGTCGCCAGGGACAGCTCTATGCGCAGGAATATGGCTGGGATGAAACCTATGAAGCGCTGGTCGCCGAAATCCTCGGCGCCTTCGTAAAATCCTTCGATCCAAAATGGGAGCGCAGCTGCATCGCCGAACGGCAAGGCGAGGTGGTCGGCTCGGTCTTCGTCGTGCGCAAGTCCGACGATGTGGCGAAGCTGCGCCTGCTCTATGTCGAGCCTTCGGCGCGCGGCCTCGGCATCGGCAAACGGCTGGTCGAGGAGTGCATCGGCTTCGCCCGCGCCAAGGGCTACAAGACGCTGACCCTGTGGACCAACGACATTCTGAGCGCCGCCCGTCACATCTATGAAAATGCAGGCTTCAAGCTGGTCGACGAAGAGCACCACCACGCCTTCGGCAAGGATCTGGTCGGCCAGAACTGGAATCTGGAGCTGTAGCGGTTTTAGGCCTTGACCGGGATCCAGATCTCCAGCCCGCCATCGCCGCTGCGTGGATCGAACTCCGGCCCGTAGCGCTCGAATTCGGGGCCATCCGCTATTTCGTGCCCGGACGCCGGCAGCCATTTGTTCCAGATTGTGTTGACGGTGCGGCGGATGGTCGAGATGTGCTCGGCATGGGTGAAGACGGCGTATCTCTGCGCCGGCACCCGCACGCGGGAAAGCTCCTTCGGCAGGTCGGAGAAATCCAGGACTTCGACCCCGGCGATGTAATCGAAATTGCCGGCATCGTCGCCGTTGACGCAGACGCCATAGGCGACATCACCCGTCTCGCCCGGAATGTTGCCGATATAGGGGCCGAAGCGCTGCCACTGCATCGGAATGGCGGCGCTGGTTTCGCAGCTGTAGCGCTCGCCGAGGCCGGCGATGAGAAAGGGCCGGCCGGTCTCGAAGCGCGGCGGCGGCAGTGAGGCAAGGAAGGACTGGTCCATCAGGATCGGCTCCACGAGGTCGAGGTTTTTGAGGCTGCCCTGCGCGCGCACCAGTTCCGGCGTAGTGCCGAACTGGTCGCGGAAGGCGCGGGTGAAGGCCTCATGCGAGGCGTAGCCGGCATCGAGCGCGACCGCGAGGATGTCGGGCGCGCCGCCGGCCAGTTTGCGAGCCGCTTCCGTCAACCGACGCGCGCGCATATAGCCCATCACCGAACGGCCGGTGGCGGCGCCAAAGGCGCGCGTCACGTGAAAGCGCGACACGCCGCTGCTTTCTGCGACGTCCTCAAGCGAGATCGCTTCCGGCAGATGGCTTTCGACGAACCACAGCGCCTTCTCAGTCGGATTCATGGGCTCCTCACATTTGGCGGGGTGACATTTATCCCTCTGGCCGACGGCCAGTTTGATCGAAATTGCGCACTGCGCAATAATGCGCTTCGACCAAGCCGCGCCGTTGTGGAATCGAAGCGGCGCGTTTCAGTGTCAGGGGAGGGGCGTCCCGATGACAGCGACCGCTGCCGATCAGCTTTTCCGGTTTGGCGGGTTCACGCTCGATCTCGCCATGGGCACGCTGCGCGGTGTCAACGAGCCACTGTTCCTGCGCCCCAAGGCCTATGCGCTGCTGTCGCATCTTGCCCGCAACATGGGCCGCGTCGTTCCGAAATCCGAGCTGATGGATGTGGTGTGGCCGGGCGTCTACGTCACCGAGGATTCGCTCACCCAGTCGGTGCGAGAGATCCGCAAGGTGCTGGGCGACGAGATGGTGCGCACCGTGTCCAAGCGCGGCTACATGCTTGCCGCCGAGGCGCAGACCGCGCCCGAGATCGGCGCCCAGCCGGTGGTGGCCGTGGTGCGCTTCCGCAATGAAAGCGGCGATCCGGCCGATGAAGCCATGGTCGACGGTTTTGCCGAGGATCTCATCAATGGCGTTGCGCGCTTCGGCACGGTTACTGTTCTAGCGCGCAACTCCAGCTTTTCCTTCGCGTCCTTCGGACGTTCCGAATGGCCTGAGATTCGCGCCCGCATCGGCGCGGACTATCTGGTCGAGGGGTCGCTGCGCCGCCAGGGCGAGCATGTCGTCGTCGCCGTCAGCCTCGTCGACATCGCCACCGCCCGCCAGCTCTGGGGCGACCGCTTCCAGTCGCAAGGCGACGGCCTGTTCGCGATCGAGCGCGAAATCGTCGAGCAGATCGTCAGCCGGCTGGTCACCCGCGTCACCAATGCCGGTATAGAGCAGGCGGCGCGCAAGCCGGTGACCAGCCTGGCGGCCTACGAGCTTCTGCTGCGCGGCTTTGCGATGTTGCGCGATCCCGCCCAGACAGACCAGCGCGGTGCCGAGGCTTTGTTCGAGGCGGCGGTCGCCAAGGATCCGAATTACGGCCTCGCCTATACCTATCTTGGCCTGGTGCGCGCACTGGATGGCGAATTCGGCCGCGCCACGGATGCGGTGCTGCAAAATGCCCGCGATCTCTCGGAGAAGGGCTTGGCTTTGTCTCCCGACCAGCCGACGGGCCACCGCGTGCAATCGCTGATCCGGCTATACATGCGCGAGCACGAGGCCGCCGAACACCACATGCGCATTGCGCTGCAGCTCAATCCCTACGACGCCGACTGCATAGAGCAGATGGGCATGCTGCTGACCATGCGCGGCCGGCCGCTGGAAGCGATGACATGGCTTGCGCGCGGCATTCGCATCGATCCCTTGCACCCGCACTGGTACCAGTTCGACCGCGCGCTGGCTCTCTACATGATGGGCGAATACCGGCAGGCGGCGGAAGCGCTGGAGCTGGCGACGCGTCCGGCGCCATGGATCCGCACCCGGCTGGCGGCCTGCTATGCCCAGCTGGGCGAGATGGAGAAGGCACGGCGGCAGATCGCCCTGATCGAGGAGGGCGATCCGTTTTCGCCGCTCGACTATGCACTGCGCGGCGTGCCGTTCGAGAACAAGGCCGATGCCGAGCATCTCGCCGAAGGCGTCAGACTTGCCCTCGGCGAGACCGAGCCCGGTCAATCGACCACGACCACGATGTAACGGCCCTGATAGGCGCGGTAATAGGTGCCGCCGCAACGCCAGACGTCGAAGCCGTTGACCTTTGTCCGCACGCAGCCTGCCGGCAGCCTGGCGACCCATGCCGTTGTGTGGCGCAGCACGCGCCATGCGGTGGCGCGGCGGGCAACGCCGGCGGCGCTGCGCGGTGTCCAGGGCGCACCGACGCGGGCCTGCGCCTCGCCGACCAGCGACAGCGCCGGTACGCTGGCGCCAACGATCTCGACACCGCTGAATGCTATTGCCAGCGCGGCAGCCACGGAACGGATTTTCTTCTGAGAATTCATAAGCATTTTCGTTTCTCCTGATGTGGATTTAAGTCTAATGGGAGGATGAAGCGGCAAGCCGGGCCGAGCTCGCCAATGCCGCCAGGTGAGCAACTACGAACAGGATGTGCGCCGCACTTGTGACGTAGCCGACGACGAGCACGTCGGCGGCGATGAAGAACTGCCAGAACGCGAGGTTTGCGGTTCCAAGCAGCGCGTGTACGGCAGCCAGGAAGGCGTGCCAGGTGCGGGCGTAGGCAATGCGCCAGAACGTCACCCCGATGATGAGGGCCAGGCCGTGCGCCTCGATGAAGCCGATGCCGGCGCCCGGCGCATCGCCGAGCAGGGCGGCCTCGGCGCCGGTGCCGAAGAACGAGCCGGCAATGTCGGTGGCGAGCCCGCCGGCCGATGCAAGGATTAAAAAGCCGGCATTGCAGCGGACGAGCAGTTTTCCAAAGAAGGGGTCCATAGTCGTTTCCTTTCGGTTTGAGGAGGCCGGCCGCGGCGCGCAGGTACGCGCACACGGCGAGTGCCGATGGCGAAACAAAAGGCAGGTTCGGATTGGTCAGCGCCGGCCGCTCAGGCCGGTGCCGAAGCGTTAGGCCAGGCTGTGCATGGTGCCCGCCACCCGATAGGGCGCCCGCTCGGCAGTCCTCGGCCTGATGGCAAGCCCGGCGAGATAGCGCTGGAAGCCGGCTGCCTCCTGGACGAGCGAGGCCAGCGCGACATGGCCGTCCGGCCTCACCAGATAGGCGCCGTCGCGCTGCAGGCCGGCTTTCGCAGCCATGTCCGACCAAGCGAAGATATGGATAGGAATGCCGGTCGAGGCGAGCATCGCCCGGAACTCGGTATTGGCCTCGCCATAGACATGCACCTGCCAGTCGAGCGAGCGCAGCGGGTCGAAATTGTCGCCGCTCGCGGACGTGACATAAGGCAGGCGGTCGCCGCCCTCCACCGTGCCGGCCTTGCCGCTGCTGATCGCACTTTCGCGGTATTGAATGCGGGTCTGCGAAATCAGTCCGAAGAAGGCTCGCGATCCCCAGGCCGTGCCGAGCCCGATGCGCAGGATCTTCGGCATCAGATAGCGGCGGAACAGGCCGACCAGGTGCGAGCGGCTGGTGGCGACCCGAAATGCCTGGTCGGTGCTATCGATCAGCTTGCGGGCAAAGGCGATGCGCTCCGGCTCGTAGCTGTCGAGCAGGCGCGGATCGGCGCGGCCCTGCACCACGGCGGCGAGTTTCCAGGCGAGGTTCACCGCATCGCCCATGCCGGTGTTCATGCCTGGCCACCGGCCGGGCTGTGGATGTGCCCGGCATCGCCGGCGAGGAAGACACGGCCGACGCGAAAGCGGTCGGCGACTCGGTGATGGACGCGGTAGGTCGAGAACCAGTTGACCTTGTCGATCGCCACGCCGGTCTCACGCTCAATATCGGCGCGGATCGCCTCGAAGCTGATCGTCTCGTCGGCTTCATGCGCCTTCGGCACGATGCCGATCAGGCGCAGCGAACCCGACTGCCGTACCGGCATGACGATCGCAAACCCGTAAGTGCTGATGACGGTGTCCATGCCGTTGCGGGTGACATCGCCACGGCCGTCGACGTCGGCGACGTAAAAGGCCTGCTCGTAGGTGCCGCCGGGAAAGCTGATGTCGAGCCCGTGGCGCACCGCGCTGCGGGCACCGTCGCAGCCCGCGAGATAGGCGGCGCTGACCGTCTCATCCGCGTCGTTCTTGCGGAGGGTGGCGACGACAGAACCGCCCTTGTCCTCGAAACCGACAAGCTCCGTGTTGCGCTCGACCTGCACGCCGGCGCGCTCCAGATGCGCGATCAATATGCGCTCGTGCACATCTTGCGGCAGCGCGAAGGCGAAGGGGTAGGGGCTGATGCCGCGACCGAAATCGGCAAGCGGCAGCCTCGCGGCAATGCCGGCCGGCGTATGCACGGTCAGCTGTTCGATCTTCACGCCGGCGGCGAGCACATCCTCGACGATTCCAATCTGGCGATGGAATTCCAGCGTGCGGGCCTGGACGGCGAGCGCCCGCGATGTCTCGCCGGGGCCGGCATCCTTGTCGAAGAGGCGAACCGGAACGCCGAGCCGGGTGAGCCAAAGCGCGAGCGTCAGGCCGGTGGGGCCGGCACCGGCAATGAGGACTTTTGTTTGAGCCGTGCTCATTTTCTTCTCCTTGAATAGTGCGAACTTTTTCATGTTCGCGCAACCGCTTGGGGGCGCCTTGGCGCCAAGCCGGGTCAGTCGGCCGTTTCGCCAGCACGCTCTCTTTCGGCGTTTCGGAGGCTGAAATCCCGATCGGTTTCTGAATATTTTCCGATGTTTTTTGGCGGTCGGCGTTGATGACTCGACAGTGTGAACAAATGTCGCCAGTGTCATTCGCAACCGGCTTTGATTGTGCCGGGTCACTAGCCACGATCGCTTTTGGATGGCTGCCATCCCTGTTTGCCGGCTCTGGCGCAATGCGGTACCTTGAATAGTAAGCACGCTTATTATATATACCGCTCATGGTTTCCGACGGCATAGATAGATTGGGCTTTTTGATCCACGACGTGCAGCGCCTGATGCGCAAGCGCTTCGAGGCGCGCGCCAGCGGGCTTGGCCTGTCCTCGGCGCAATGGCGGCTTCTGGTTCGCGTCGCCAAGGAGGCCGGCGTGGCTCAGGCGCGGCTTGCCGAACTGCTCGAAATCGAGCCGATCAGCGTCTCGCGTCTGGTCGACCGGATGGAGGAGGGCGGCTGGATCGAACGCCGACCCGACGCGACCGACCGGCGTGTGCGCATGATCTTCCCGACCGCCAAGGCGAATGCGGCCTATGCCGACGTCAAAAGCCTTGCCGGTGAGGTCTATGAGGAATCGCTGGTCGGCGTTTCACCGGAGGATCGCCGCGTGCTGATCCGGGCGCTGGACACCATCGTGCAGAACCTTGCCGACGGCGAGACGTCGTCTCTGAAGAGTACGGAAGGGGCAGCGGCATGAACGCGGCAGCCAAGATAGACGAGAATGTGACCGAGCTTGAAATGGAAGCGCCGGCACAGGCCGAAGCGCCGGCACAGCCGGCCGCCGCTCCTGTCGCGGTGACTCCGCAGGTACAGCCGACGCCGGCTCCGAAAAAGCCGCGCCGCCTCGGTCGCTTGCTGTTGATGGTCGTCCTGCCGGCGGCGCTGGCCATTGGCGGCGGCTATGTCTGGGTGACTGGCGGTCGCTACCAGGAGACCGAGAACGCCAATTTGCAGCAGGCCAAGGTGTCGATCGCCTCGAATACGGCCGGCCGCATCGTTCAGGTCGACATTTCGGACAACCAGTTGGTCAAGCAGGGCGATGTGCTGTTTGCCGTCGATCCCGAGCCCTACCGGATCGCGTTGGCCCAGGCCGATGCGGCGGTTGCGGTCGCACGCGTCGGCATCGAACAGTTGCGCGCTGCCTACAGCCAGGCGATGGCGCAGGAAAAGTCCGACGCCAGCCAGGTCGACTACGCGCAGTCGCAGTATGACCGCGCGGCCGACCTTGCCCAGAAGGGCATCAACGCCAAATCCTCGCTGGACGAGGCCAAGAACGATCTCGACAAGGCGAGGCAACAGCTAGCGGTGGCCCAGCAGGGCATCGTCAGCGCCAAGGCAGCTCTCGCCGGCAATCCCGATATCGAGACCGACAAGCACCCGACGGTGATGGCAGCACTCGCCGCGCGCGACAAGGCCGCCTACGATCTGGCGCAGACCACGGTCAAGGCGCCGGCTGACGGCGTCATCAGCCAGGCCTCCTCCTTCAAGGTCGGTCAGTATGTTGGCTCCGGCACGCCTTTGTTTGCCCTGGTCGAGACCGGCGACACCTGGATCGATGCCAATTTCAAGGAAACCCAGCTCACCCATCTGAAAACCGGCCAGAAAGCCGAGATTGTGGTCGACACCTATCCGGGCCGCACCTTCGAGGCGACAGTCAAGGCGATCGGCGCCGGCACTGGCGCGGAGTTCTCCCTGCTGCCCGCCCAGAACGCGACCGGCAACTGGGTCAAGGTCACCCAGCGCATTCCGGTGCGCCTGGAGCTCACCGATGCCGACGCCAAAATGGCTCTGCGCACCGGCATGAGCGCCTCGGTTACGGTGGACACCGGCGTTGCCCGCGGGTTGCCGGCCATCTTCGGCCACGCCACCGCGGGTGAGGCACAATAGACTGTGAGTGGGCCGTGATCCCGAACAGCAGGATCACGGCCGCGCAGGAATGCTCACTCAGGCGAGATGAGATGACAGGATTGGTCCGATGGCAGGTTGCGCGAGGGTGGGGTTGGACCGGGCCGCATCGTGGCCTGACCGTAACCTGCCATCTCGGCACTGACCCTTCGGTCCTTGGATTTCCGGGCGGCAAGCGCCTGATGTGTTGAGACCTTCGGTCGATGTAACCCCCACATCGATAGATCGCGTCCCACCGCGATGAGGGTCTCTTCACCAGAGAAGGCATCGCCGCCCGGAAGCCTAGTGTACACGTTTTTGTTACCTGCCGGAAGTTCCGCATCATGAGTACGCCAGAACCTTTCAAGGAAGTGCCGCATCGCGGCCTGATCACCGTGGCGTTGATGCTGGCGACCATCATGCAGGCGCTCGACACCACCATTGCCAATGTCGCGCTGCCGACCATGACCGGCGATCTCGGCGCCTCGCCCGACAACATCAACTGGGTGCTGACCTCCTACATCGTTGCCGCCGCCATCATGACACCGGTTACCGGCTGGCTGGCCGACCGCTTCGGTCGCAAGGAACTCTTCCTGGCGGCGGTGGTCGGTTTCACCGTGTTCTCGATGCTGTGCGGCATCGCCTGGAGCCTGGAGAGCATAGTTTTCTTCCGGCTGATGCAGGGCGTGTTCGGCGCGGCCATCGTGCCACTGTCGCAGACCTTCCTGCTCGACATCAACCCCAGGGAACGCCACGGCCAGGCGATGGCCATCTGGGGCGCCGGCATCATGCTGGGGCCGATCCTGGGCCCGACGCTCGGCGGCTGGCTGACCGAGAATTTCAACTGGCGCTGGGTGTTCTTCATCAATTTGCCGGTCGGCATCATCGCCTTTCTCGGCATGGCCGCCTATCTGCCGGTCGTTGCCCGGCGGGTGCGCAGCTTCGATTTCTTCGGTTTCGCCATGATCTCGCTCGGCGTCGGCGCGCTGCAGCTGCTGCTCGACCGCGGCGGCGAGGTCGACTGGTTTTCCTCGGTCGAAATCTGGATCGAGCTTGCTCTTTCGATCACCGGCTTCTGGGTGTTCATCATTCACACGGTGACGGGCGAACGTCCTTTCATCGACCCCAAAATCTTCCTCGACCGCAACTTCGTCACCGGACTGGCCTTCATCTTCGTCATGGGCGTGCTCATCCTGGCCTCGATGTCGCTGCTGCCGCCGATGCTGTCGACCATCTTCGGCTATCCGACCGTCACCATCGGTGTCGTCCTGGGGCCGCGCGGTGTCGGCACGATGATTTCGATGCTCGTTGTCGGGCGGCTCATGAGCAAGATCGACGCCAGGATTCTCGTCGTCATCGGATTTCTCTTGACCGCGCAATCTCTCTACACGATGGCGGGCTTCACGCCCCAGATGGACAATTGGCTGATACTCAGCTCCGGCGTCATCCAGGGGCTCGGCATGGGCATGGTGTTCGTGCCGTTGTCGACGGTGGCCTTCGCCACCCTCGACGTGCGCTCCGCACCGACGCCACAGCCCTGTTCAGCCTGGTGCGCAATCTGGGTTCCTCGATCGGCGTGTCGGTGGTGACGGTTCTCCTGGTGCGCAACACGCAGGTCAATCACACCGAGCTTTCGGCCTTCATCAACCCGTTCAACCCAAATCTGTGGGCGCTCTCACCGGCGGCGTCAGGTGGCGACCCGATGGCGCTTTCGCAGATGGATCGCATGGTCAACATCCAGTCGATGATGATCTCCTACGTCAACGACTTCAAACTACTGATGATGATGACGCTGATTGCCATCCCGTTTGTGTTTCTGTTGCGCAAGCCGAAGACGGCCCCAGCTGCCGGCGCGGCGCCTGCGGCACATATGGATTGAGACGCGCGTCGAGATTGGCCGATATCAGATGATGTTGTCGCGGCCGTACCCTGCGAATATGTAAGGTCCGGCGATTCTCGGGATGATCGCAAAATTCTCCAGACATAGGAGAATGTCGATTCTATAGCGTCAATAGCGATCTGACGACGGCATTTGGATTTAAGGTAACCAGGGCCCTTCACCTCTGATTTCGGTTCGGTTTATATGCTGTTAGTACATAAGTAACACTATCAACAGACTGTCGCATGGCCCATAAATGATTTTTGCGTTCTTTCAGACCCAGCTGGGAGAAGGTCTGTTTGGTTACGAAATCATCCAGGAAATCCCCCGAAACGACCCAATCTGTCGGCTTGGCCGCGTTGGCAAAGCTGGCCGGCGTTTCCTATGGGTCGCTGGAGCATGAACTGCGGGCGACGATCACCGCACTTGAAGGACAGGCGCTGCGCTTCGAGACGGTGATCGAGAACGTTTCGCAAGGCATCTGCTTTTTCGACCGCGATGAGCGGCTGATCCTGAGCAATCGCCGTTATGCGGAAATTTACTGCCTCGCACCCGAGCAGTTGCGGCCTGGCCTGACGCTGAGCGAAATCGTTGAGCGCCGCAGTGCCGCCGGCACGGCAGCGCTGACCACAGACGCCTATCTGGCGATGACGAGATCGGTCAATTCGGGCAAGGCGCCGAGGACCTGGACCGCCAAACTCGCCGACGGCCGGATCATCCAGATTTACAATCAGCCGATGTCCGACGGCAGTTGGGTGGCCACGCATGAGGACATTACCGATCTCATCGCCAATCGACAGATTGTCGACGAACGCCTCTCGTTGCAGGCACTGATAGACTGGGTGCCCAATTATCTCTGGGTCAAGGATACGCAAAGCCGCTTCATCGTCGTCAACAGCGCACTTGCGACCGACAGTGGCCGCGACAAGACCGCCGACATGATCGGCTTGACCGATTTCGATATCCATCCCCCGGAGGTTGCGCAGAAGTTTCGGCAAGTCGAACAGTCGGTGCTCGAAAGCGGACAACCTTTGATCGATGCGGAGGAGTTTGTCGTCGATGCCTCGGGCACCGTAAAATGGTTCTCGTCGACCAAGGTGCCGTTGCGCAATGCTCAAAACGAGATTTTCGGTCTGGTTGGCATCGCGCGCGACATCACGGCCCGCAAGCGGGCGGATGTCCTGCGCAGCGGACAGGCAAACATCCTGGAGATGATTGCGACGAGCGCCCCGCTCGAGAACGTGCTCGACAGCCTCATGCACCTGGTCGAGTCACAGTTGAAGGGGATTTTCGGTTCGGTCCTGCTGCTCGACAAGGATGGCATGCATTTGCGGCACGGTGCGGCGCCGAGCCTGGCCAAAGCCTATATGAGCGCCATCGATGGATCTGCCATCGGCCCCAAGACAGGGTCGTGCGGAACCGCCGCCTACCGTCGCGAACCGGTTGTCGTCACCGACATCCTGCAGGACCCGCTCTGGGAGGATTACCGCGACCTCGCTGCTCCCTATGGCTACCGTTCGTGCTGGTCGACCCCGATCCTGTCGCATCAGGGCGTCGTGCTGGGCGTCTTTGCCATGTATTCGATGAGCGTGCGCGAGCCTACCGAGACCGAGACTCGCCTGATCGAATTCACCACCCACATTGCCGGTATCGCGATCGAGCGCAAACGGGCTGAAGACCAGATCCACTTCATGGCCAACCATGACGCGCTGACCGGGCTGCCCAATCGCGCTTTGCTGGAGGATCGGCTTTCCCAGGCCGTCCTCTACGCGCAGCGATACAAGCGCTGGGTGACGGTGGTTTTCATCGATCTCGACAACTTCAAACTGGTGAACGATACGTTGGGCCACAATGCCGGCGACGAACTCCTGAAGACTGTAGCGAGCCGCTTGGTTGGATGCGTGAAGGCGACCGACACCGTCGTGCGGCTTGGCAGCGATGAATTCGTCATCGTCCTGTTCGATCAACCCGCCAATGTCGATGTCATCTCGGAAACCCTGCAGACGATCAGGGATGCGATTGCCGAGCCCGTTTCTGTCGCCGAGCATCGCCTGCGATTAACGGCCAGCATCGGCATCGCAAATTACCCGAAGGACGGGACGAGCCCGGATAGGCTGTTGGCCAATGCCGATGCCGCCATGTATCGCGCCAAGGAATTCGGTCGCGACAATTTCCAGTTCTATGCCCCCGAGTTCAACTCAAGCGCACATGAAAAATTCCTGCTTCAGGAGGAATTGCGAAACGCGCTCGCCCGTTCGGAGTTCGCGCTGCTCTACCAGCCGCAGGTCGATCTGCGGTCGGGTCAGGTCCTGGCCGTCGAAGCCCTGGTACGCTGGAACCACCCGGCGCGAGGCGTGGTGTCGCCGATGATGTTCATCCCGACCGCCGAGGAAACCGGGCTGATCGTGCCGATCGGCGACTGGATCCTGCACGAAGCCTGCCGGCAAAACAAAGCCTGGCAGCGCGCCGGTCTGGCGCCCGTCACCGTCTGCGTCAACGTGTCGGCGCGGCAGTTCAGGGAGAAGAACCTGATCGACCGCGTCGTCAACGCATTGAAGGAAAGCGGCCTGGAAGCCAGGTATCTCGAGCTCGAAGTGACCGAAAGCCTGATCATGCAGGATTTCGAGTTGGCGGTTGCAACGATGAACGGACTGCAAGAGCTCGGCGTTCAGATCTCGATCGACGATTTTGGAACCGGCTATTCCAGCCTCAGCGCGCTCAAGACCTTTCCGGTGCAGCGGCTGAAGATCGACAAGTCCTTTATCGACGACCTCGCGACCGACGAGAATGATCAGGCGGTTACCAGTGCCGTCATCTCGTTGGGTCAAAAGCTGAACCTGAGGGTCCTTGCCGAAGGCGTCGAGACGGAGGACCAGGTCACCTTCCTGCGCAAGAACAATTGCGACGAAATGCAGGGTAACTATTTCAGCAAACCGCTGTCGGCCGGGGATATCGGCGAGCTCATCGCGCGCAACCGTTGAGCGCCCGGCTGGCCCTATTTTCCGAGCACCAGGCTCCAGTAACGGATAGCGCCGTCGCGCCCGTCACGCACATAGGCAAGGCCGAAGCGGCTGAAATCCGGGTCGAGCATGTTGCGGCGGTGGCCGGCCGAATGCATCCAGATGTCGAACAGTTTCTGCTGGTCGAACCGGCCCTCGGCGATGTTCTCGGCGGCGGCGCCCCGCACGCCATTGTCCTTCATCCGCGACGCGAAATCCTTGCCCCAGCCTGTCGTGTGGCTCATGCGTTCGCGCGAGGCCATATAGCCTGCCTGCTGGAGAGCGGCCTGCTCGAGCTGTGCGTCCGGCGCCAGCGCCGGCAGCCCGGACGAGGCGCGGATGCCGGCCAGCGTCGCGGTGGCGGAGGACGAGACACCGGCGCCTTGCCCGGTCGGCACCGAGACCGTGCTGCAAGCCGCGAGCCCGGCCATGGCTGCAAGGCCGATCAGCAGCAAGCGCCTGTTTGGTTTTGCACGCATTGCGCCGGAGCGGGTTTGCGTGAGCGGGTGATTGGTGGTGCCGATCCGTGTCATGCCTGCCTGACTTAGCGGCGATCATGGCTTTTGCCGGGCAGGGCGCGCAGAAAAAATCGAAGTGTTGGAGATTGTGCCGAGATTGCTCCAGGTTAATTGGAAGCGCGCTCGGGCGCGCCGGACCGGCGCCCTGACTATGGCCCGCATCGCCTTCGTGGTCGATCCGGACCGCGACCACATCGAAGCGGTCTTCGACGCGCCGGCCTAGGAGCGCGCGCTGATTTCCCAGTGTCGATGAAAATCGCGTGATGCGGCGACTTTTCCCGCAATGTCGGCTATGATGCCGGCGTTCTTGAAGTGGCAGCTGCGGGCGGCCATCCAGGCGATGACCGCCCCCCGACACACGGGAGGAAGGGTATGGCCGGCTTTCATGTCATGGCGGACGCGCACGGACTGCATGTGCAGCCCACGGTGCGTCGTATCACCACCGCGGACCTCTGGGAGGCGCTCAAGCTCGGTATCGACGATTTCTGGGCCAAGCCGTCGCACTACGTGTTCCTCTGCCTGATTTATCCCGTCGTCGGCCTGATCCTGACGCGATGGACCTCTGGCTCCAACGCCTTCCAGCTCATCTATCCGCTGATGTCGGGCTTCGCCCTGGTCGGCCCGTTCGCAGCGATCGGCCTCTACGAGATCAGCCGCCGGCGCGAACGCGGCATGGACACGTCCTGGCGTCACGCGCTTGACGTGCGCCGCTCGCCGGCATTGCCGTCGATCGCGGTGATCGGCGTCATGCTGCTGGTGCTGTTCCTGTTGTGGATGTTCACCGCACAGTCGATCTACACCAGCCTGTTCGGCGATCAGCCGCCGGCTTCGATCGCCGGATTTCTGAGCGAGGTGCTGACGACCAGCAAGGGCTGGGCGCTGATCCTGTTCGGCAATGCCGCCGGTTTCATCTTTGCAGTGATCGTGCTGGCGACGACGGTGGTTGCATTCCCGCTGCTGCTCGACCGCGACGTCGGCGCAGTAGCGGCCATCGAAACCTCGGCGCGCGCGGTGATGGCAAATCCGCTGGAGATGCTGCTGTGGGGGCTCCTGGTCGCCGTGCTTCTGGTGATAGGCTCGATCCCGCTGTTTGCCGGGCTCGCCGTGGTCATGCCGGTGCTTGGCCATGCCACCTGGCACCTCTACCGCAAGGTGGTGGAGCCGGCGCGCGCCCAGCAGATACGGCGGCCGATGTAGTCTCGGCGCTCTGCGTCCGCTCAGCGTTGTGCGTCGGTTGCCATTTTGAGCGCCAGCGCGGCGAGCACCGTGCCCATCATCCAGCGCTGGATGACCATCCACAGCGGCCGTCCGGCGAGAAAGGTGGCGATTGAACCGGCTGTCACCGCGATGATGGCATTGACGGTCAGGCTGATCGAAATCTGCGTGGCGCCGAGCACCAGAAGCTGCGACAGCACGTGGCCTTTGCCCAGCGAGATGAACTGCGGCAGCAGCGACAGATAGAGCACCGCCACCTTGGGGTTGAGCAGATTGGTCATCAGGCCCATGGCGAACAGCTTGCGCGGCCTGTCCTTCGGCAGTTCGCGCACCTGGAACGGCGAGCGTCCACCGGGCCGCACCGCCTGCCAGGCGAGCCATAACAGATAGAGCGCGCCGGCGATGCGCAGCGCGTCATAGGCGAACGGCACGGCAAGCAGCAGCGCGGTGATGCCCAGCGCAGCCGATACGACATAGAACAGAAACCCGACCGCCACGCCGCCGAGCGAGATCAGCCCGGCCTTCGGTCCTTGCGACAGCGAACGCGAGATCAGGTAGATCATGTTCGGCCCCGGCGTCAGCACCATGCCGAGGCAGACAAGCGCGAAGGCGAGATGGTTGGCGGTTTCGGGCATGTACGTCTCCGGGAAGCGCTTGACCTTTGCCTCGCCGGACACTGGCGCGCAAGGGCTTGGCGGCGCCGACCGTTACGCCAGTGCCGGCGAACGCGCCTCAGCTCACCACGCGCAAGTTCGACAACTCGTTGGCGATCTCCTTGAAATTGTCCGACAGCGTGGCGCCCGTGGCGTTCCAGAACAGTTTCGCAGGCTTGGTCGGGTCGGTCGGATCCTTGCGGAAGCGCGAGTCGGACGAACACGTCTTCAGCGCGTCCATCGCGCTCTTGTCGCCGGCGTCGGTCGTCGACATATCGAGCGCCACCGTCATCACCATGATGTTGGCCGCCTTGGCGTTGTTGCACAACGTCGCCATCTGCTGGTTGAGCGCGGCGGTGTAGTTGCTCGACGAATAGTTGAACTGCCCGATGGCGCTCGACGTGCCGCCGAACAGGCGGGTGACCGAGGTGCCGTTGTAGCCGACGCCGGTATAGCCGTAGCCGGCATAGGTCGACTTGTTGCCGGCCGGGTCGGAGCTCACCGTCGAATAGGTGTTCTCGCCGTCGGTCAGCACGATGACCACCTTGTCGTTGCCGCGCTCGGTCTCAGGGCGTCCCTCGGTGAACGGCGCGGTGCTGGAGACGGTGCGCCAGCCCCAGGCCATGCCTTCCGGCACATTGGTGTTGCCGTTGGGCGCCATCAGATCGATCGCAGCTTTGATCTTGGCCAGCCCGGTGGCGTCGGTGACGTCGGTCAGCGGCGTGATCGGCGTCGTGGTGCAGCTGTAGTTAGGCCCGGCGCCTGTCGACAGCACCGGCGCATTGATCGGCCGTGGCTGGAAATACTTGGCCATGTTCGACTGCCTGGTCTTGCCGGTGGTGCTCGACGGATCGTCGTTCCACCAGCTGTTGACCGCGCCATAGGTCACCGGCTTCGGCTCATCCGGGTCCTGGGTCAAGTACCAGTGGTTGCCGGGTTCGTCCGGGGCGAACATCGGTACGAACATCGTCGCAGGGTCGCCGACGCTGGTGCCGGTGTTGTTTGGGCCGCCGGAGGCCGGCGTGTCGTCGACATTGTACGGGTAGGGTCGCACCTCGACACAGCCTTGCCAGCTGGCGAACGGGCCGTAAGTGTCGTTGTAGTCGTATTCGTCGTGGCTGCGCCTGCAGGTGTGGTTGGACCGGTACTCGTCGCAGACCACGCGCTTGCTGCCGACGATACGCTCGTGGCTGGTGACCACCTTCATGTCACGGTAGAGCGAGAAGCGTGTCAGCATCTGGCCTTCCTGCTCGCCCCATCCGGTGCCTTTCTTGTACCAGATGCCACCGATCTTCTGGGCATATTTGTCGGCGGCGTTCAGCGTCGACCAGTCGAAGTTTTCATTATGGATGGGCGACAGCCCATAGGCGTCGATCCATGACGCATTGTCGTTGCTGGCGCCGACATTGACCGATGCGGCGAACGGCACCAGGCTGAACTGGACCGGCTTGTCGATCTGCTTGATCATCGCCGCCTGCGAGGCGAGCGTGTCGACCAACTGCTTGGCGGCCTGCTTGAGCAGGTCGATGCGCTTTTGTCCGGAGCCGGTGCCGGGTGTCGACATCGAGCCCGAATTGTCGAGCACCATGGCCACTTCCAGCGTGTTCTTCAACCGCACCTGCGAGCACACGGAGTAATCGATGTTGCCTGACGTCCTGCCGATCAACATCGACGCTGCCGGTAGGAAATAGGGCTTGTAGACCAGGCTGGCGCAAAGCTTAACGATGCCGCCGCCGGTCGTGCTGCTGGGCAGCGTGACATCGAGCGTCGTGTTGGCGGGGTCGACTTCGTTGAGATTTGCCTTGAAGAAGTCGAGCGCATAGGCGCGCAACTGGTCGTCTGTGGCGCCTTCCACCAGACGGCGCGCGGTGGCGAAGTTGGCGGCGTCGAGCGCGTTGACCACTCTCTGCTTCTCGCTGACCATGCCGCTGAAGTCGACGGCCATCGCCACGCCGCCCATCAGCGGAACCATGGCCAGAACGGTCATGAGAGCATAATTGCCGCGCCGGTCGCGCCAGAAGTCACGCCAGAATTTGCGCATGTGATGTAAGCGGCCCCGCCTGCGGATTCTCCAATGCCGCCACACTTTCACAAAACGCTGAAGGACGGGTTTGGGAAACCGCTCGATTGCGCGCTGAGCGCTTCACCAAGCGCTAACCAAGGGTTAGAGCCAGCGCGTGAGCAACCGCCACAAACAAGACGCCCCGCCACAGGCGGGGCGAAGGAGTGCGCCGGGTCAGTTGACGATGCGCAGATTGGACAGTTCGTCGGCAATTTCTGCGAAAACTTGAGACAGCGTTGCGCCTGTGGCGTTGTAGAACAATTTGGCCGCCTTCGACGGGTCGGTGGGATCCTTGCGGAAACGCGAGTACGAGGCACAGCTTGTCAGCGCCGCAATGGCGTTCTTGTCGGCGGTCTTGGTGGTGCTCAGGTCAAGCGAGACCGTGATCACCAGGACATTTGCGTTCTTGGCGTTGATGCAAAGCGTTTGCATCTGCTGGTCGATGGCCGCCGTGTAGTTGGTGGCGGTGTAAGTGGTCTTGGAAACGGCTGTGTTCATGAACATGCGGGTCGTGGTTCCTGACCCCGTATACGTCACACCGGTGTATCCGTAGGCCGCGTAGGTTGACCGGTTTTTGACACTGGTGCTGTCATTGGCGGACGACGGAGGCTCGCCATAGGTGTTGGCTCCATCGGTCAGCACGATGACAACCTTGTCATTGCCTCTTTCGATGTCAGGTCGACCCGAAGTGAACGGCTCTCCATGCGACAGGGTCCTCCAGCCCCAGGCGAGACCCTCGGGCACATTGGTGTTGCCCGTTGGTGTCATCTTGCCGATGGCTGTCGTGATGGTATCGAGGCCTGCCTGCGTCGTGACATCCTGAAGTGGCGTGATCGGGGTGGTCGTGCAGGCGGCGTTGGGGCCGCCGTCAGTAGGCTCGGCTGCCGCATTCCACGGCTTGGTGTAAAAGTACTTGCGCATGTCGGCCTGCCGCTTAGGGACAGTCAGCGTCGTGTCGGAACTATCTGCCCACCAGCTGTTTCCGTAGCCGGACGAATAGCTCGGAAGGTCATTGGTGCCGTTAAGGTCGCTGTCGCGAAATAAATTGCCTGGCTCGTCGGGTGCGAACATCGGCACGAACAGGCTGGCGGGATCGCCCGACGTCGGCGGCGTATCGTCGTCATTGTACGGGTAGGGCCGCGCTTCCACGCAGCCCTTCCAGGCTTGGTAAGGGGCGATCGCAGTGGTCTGGCAAGTGCTGCCGGTCTTTTTCGTGCAGGTCTGGGCCAGTATGTCGTGATCATAGAGGCTGAAGCGGGTTACCCTGGTGTCTTGACCGTATTTGCCCGTGCCCCAGCCGCTGCCCCGCTTCCAGTAAACACCGCCAACGTTTTCAATGTATTTGGTTGCGTTGTAACCAGGCGAGCCAGCCGTCTTGTACATCTTCGTCCAGTCGAAATTCTCGTGATGAACCGGCGAGATGCCATTCAGATCCAGCCATGTCGGCAATGGATCCGGCGAGGTCGGGAGGCCGACATTGACCGAGGCTGAAAACGGAACGAGGGCGAACTGCACCGGTCGGGTGACCTGCTTCATCTGCTGGGCCTGCTTGGCCAGCGTGTTCACAAGTTCGGTCGCTGCGGTCTTGAGCAGCTCTATTCGCGCCTGGGGGACGCCGGCGCCATTGAGGCTCATCGATCCCGAGTTGTCGAGCACCAGCGCAACCTCGAGTGTGTTCTTGAGACGAACTTCGGAGGTGGCTGTCAGGTGGACATCGGTGTCACTGGACGATTTGCCAAGCATCCACGCCGCGACCGGCAGAAAGTATGGCTTGAACGTCAGCGTCGCCTGAAGTTTCAGCGTGCCGCCGCCGGCGTTGTTGTTGGGCAACGTCACGGTCAACGCCGTATTGGCCACTGGGACGTGGCCGAGATTGGCCTCGAAGAAATCCTTGGCATAGGCCTTGACCGCCGTGTCAGTCGCGCCGGAGACGATCTGCTGGGCGGTGGCGATGCCTGCGGCATCGAGCGCGTTCAGTGTGTCTTGGCGCTGGCGGATCAGCTGGGTGTAGTCAATTGCGATCGCCAGGGCGCCCATCAAGGGCACCATGGTGATAACCGTCATCAAGGCATAATTGCCGCGTCTGTCGCTCAGAAATCTGCGGATCATGCCTTCAGCACCCCTGCCAGGACCCAAATGTCGAATATCAGCGCGAAAATGCCCACAAAATCGTTAAATTTCAGGTTGCTGAAAAGCGTCCAAGATCGGCCCACCTTTTCAACGCTCGTTAACCACTCGGCCCTGGCGATCGGCGATGCGGCATTTCGATAGGCCGAAGCTTCGGGGGAAGTGCGCTTGCTGGGTGTTGCAACCGCCATCAGCCCATGGCTCGACGGCGTCGAAAACGCCGAAAGCTGGTGACAGGATGAAACGCTTCGGTTAATGCGGGGCCGGTTGCGGCGGACCGTCGGCTGCAGCTCTCGCAACGATTGTCACATCAGGAAAACGGCATGGCGGATTCGCCCGACATCATCGGCTCGCTCGCGGATTTGTCGGGAGCCTACGCGGCCATCCTGTGCGATGTCTGGGGCGTGATCCACAATGGCGAATGGCATTTCCCGGCGGCTGCCGAGGCGCTTGCCGCCGCGCGTGCGGCCAAGCTCCCGGTTGTCCTGATCACCAATTCACCGCGCCGTAATGCCGATGTGGTGGCGCAGATGAATGCAATCGGCGTCCCCAGCGCCGCCTACGACCGTGTCGTCACATCAGGCGATGTAACCCGCGACCTCATCGCCGAAGGCCCGCGAAAAATCTTCCACATCGGCGCCGACCGCGATTTTACCCTCTATGACGGTCTCGATATCGAGCTCGTCGAGGAGTTCGAGGCCTCCGGTGTCGTCTGCACAGGCCTGTTCGACGACGAGGTGGAAACACCTGAGGATTACGCCGAACTGCTGCGCCGGCTGCGGGCTAGGAACCTTCCTTTCATCTGCGCCAATCCCGACATCGTGGTCGAGCGCGGCGAGCGCATGATCTGGTGCGCCGGAGCCTTGGCCCGCGACTATGCCCAGCTCGGCGGCCGCACGCTGATTGCCGGAAAGCCCTATGCGCCGGTCTATGACGCAGCGATGCGAGAGATCGCCTTGCTTCTCGGCCGTGACGTCGAGCGCTCCGAGGTGCTGGCCATCGGCGACGGCATGATGACCGATGTCAAGGGCGCCGCCAACAATGGCATAGACGTGCTTTACGTGTCGGGCGGCATTCATGCGCGCGACTATGGCGATGCCATGCAGCCGGACCCCGCCAGGCTTGCAGCCTTTCTGCAAAAGCACGGCTACCGGCCGGTCGCCGTCATTCCGAGACTGCGGTAGGGTCGCTTCCATGAGCGCAGCCTTCGAACATATTTCCGCGACCGCGCCGCTGCCTGCGCATTTGCGTGGCGGCGTGGTGGCGATCGGCAATTTCGACGGCGTTCACCGCGGCCACCAGGCCGTGCTCGACCGCGCGCTTGCCGAAGCCAGGCGGCGCGGCGTGCCGGCGCTGGTGCTGAGCTTCGAGCCGCATCCGCGCAAGGTGTTCAGGCCCGATATGCCGCTGTTCGTGCTGACGCCGCCGTCGATGAAGGCGCGGCTGTTGTCGCATCTGGGCTTTGCCGCACTCGTCGAACAACCGTTCACGCGCGCCTTTGCTGGCCTGTCGGCCGAGACTTTCGTGACCGATGTGCTGGAGACGAACCTCGGCATCACCCATTCCGTCACCGGCTTCGATTTCCACTTCGGCAAGGACCGGCAAGGCGGCCCAGCCTTTCTGATGGCCGCAGGCGAGCGGCATGGTTTCGGCGTCACCCTGGTCGACGCCTTTCGCGACGAAGGCGCCGAGGTGGTGTCGTCGAGCCGCATCCGCGCATTGTTGTGCGAGGGCGAAGTCGCCGAGGCCGCCGGGCTGCTCGGCTACCGCTTCACCGTCGAAAGCGAAGTCATCGGCGGCCAGCAACTCGGCCGCGCGCTCGGCTTCCCGACAGCCAACATGAGGCTTTCTCCGGAAGCGACTCTGAAGGAAGGCATTTATGCCGTCCGCTTCCGCCGTGCCGACGGCGCGCTTTATGACGGTGTGGCCAGCTTCGGCCGCCGCCCGACCGTCGACGACAATGGCGTGCCGTTGCTCGAAACCTTTGTCTTCGACTTTTCCGGCGATCTCTATGGCGAGATCTGCGAAGTCTCGTTCTTCGGCTTTTTGCGCCCCGAGGTGAAGTTCGACGGGCTCGATGCGCTGGTGGCGCAAATCAAGCGCGACGAGACGGAGGCACGCGCGCTGCTGGCCGGCGTCAGGCCACTTTCAGACCTGGACAGCGCGATCGCTTTTTGAGCTTCCGGCCGCTTACCTCTTCAGGGCCAGTCCGAGAGCGATGAAGCTCCAGCCCTGGAAGATCAGGTCGATGGCCAGGAACAGGCCTAGCACCCACAGGCTGTTGACCGGCCAGCCCATGGCGATGGTCAGGCCCGCCAGCACGCTGATCAGGCCGGCCGCGACGACCCAGCCCCAACCGTTTTCCGGCCGGTGGCTGTAGCCGACCCAGGCCCTGAGCGCGCCCGAAGCGACCAGCGCCACCGCCAGCAGGAAGGTCAGCACCGTCGATGCGAGCAGCGGATTGTCGAAGGCGAAGAAGCCGGCAACCGCATAGAGCAGGCCGCTGAGCAGCCAATAGAAGAAACGACCCCAGGTCTTGACGCCGAAGGCATGCACGATCTCGATGATGCCGGCCATCAGCATCAGCCAGCCGACGACGTAGACAGAGGCGACGGTGGCGATGAACAGATTGCCGAAGGCAATGCCGCCGAAGACGAGCAGCAGCACGCCGAGCGCGATGAACCACCCCCATTTGTCTCGTGTCCGGCCGATCGCGTCTTTCAGGGTGTCGCCGTTCAGGGTCATAGCCGCATCTCCCTAGAGGTCACTTGGCATCAAAGATCGCCTGGCATGTTGCCATAGCTGAGGTTAGTCTTGGCGGCGGTGCCCGTCCAGCGATGGCAAGCGGCCCTGAGCGAACCCAAACCGTGCTGCTCTATCTCGGATTTAAATCAAATTTTACCAAACGGCCTTCAAAGCTGTGACTGGGGCACGGTTGTATCGTGTTAGTGGAGTGACCATGAGTCCGGTCAGGAAAATGTCTGCGGTTTTGGCGGCTGTCATGCTGGGTGCACCGGCAGTGGCGAATGCGGGCGAAGGCACCTTCGGCTGGCTGTCGGGCGACTGGTACCTGACGCTCGGCGCCACTGGCATGGTCGCACCGAAATTCGAGGGCTCCAACAGCCTTCTGCTCAGCGCCACGCCGATCATCTCGCTGGGCAAGGTCGGACCTGCTGCCCGCTTCACCTCGCGCAATGACAACATTTCGCTGGCGCTGGTCGACGACGGCGGCGTCCGCGCCGGCCTGACCGGAAAGTTCCTGTTTTCGCGCAGCAGCAAGGACGAGCTGAAAGGCCTCGACCCGGTGCGTTGGGGCGGTGAAGTGGGCGGTTTCTTCGAGTTTTACCCGACGGACTGGTTGCGCGCCCGCGCCGAACTGCGTCACGGTATCCGTGCCCATGACGGCTTTGTCGCCGACATCGCAGCCGATGCCTTCTACGATATCACGCCGACGGTCCGGATTTCGGGCGGCCCGCGCGTGTCGTTCGCCTCGTCGGGTTATTTCGACTCCTATTACGGCGTCAACGCCAAGGAGGCCGCGGCCTCGGGCCTCAGCGAATACCATCCCGGCGGCGGCCTGAAATCGACCGGCCTCGGCAGCGCCATCACCTAGAAGGTGACGGAGCCGATGACCGCCAGCCTGTTCGGCGAGTATGCCCGCCTGATGGGTCCGGCCGCCGATTCCAGCCTGGTCAAGGAGCGCGGCCAGCGGGACCAGTTCACGGTCGGCGTCTCGACCACCTACCGTTTCAACTTTTCAATGTAGGCGATTTCCGCGCTTTATTCCTGCCGTGGCTTCGGCTAAAAGCCGGGCATGACCAGCTTTTCGCGCCTTTTCGCGATCGCGATACGAATTACAGGCCCGGTGTTCCGGGTGGCCTGAGCGCCGCCGGAGCCGCCGGGAGTTTCTGCGCGCCCCCTCGCGCTTTTTCCAAATCATGATAGTTCAACGCCCGAGCCTCAATGCCGCCGGGCAATGCAAATGGCAGACCAATGACAGACACTGTTGAAACGATCGACTATTCCAAGACGCTTTACCTGCCGCAGACGGATTTCCCGATGCGCGCCGGCTTGCCGGAGAAAGAGCCGCTGCTGGTGAAGCGCTGGCAGGACATGGACCTTTATCGCAAGCTGCGCGAGGAGGCCGCCGGCCGCGAAAAATACGTGCTGCATGACGGCCCTCCCTACGCCAACGGCAACATCCATATCGGCCATGCGCTGAACAAGATACTCAAGGACGTCATCACCCGCTCGTTCCAGATGCGCGGCTACGACTCCAACTATGTGCCGGGCTGGGACTGTCACGGTCTGCCGATCGAATGGAAGATCGAGGAGCAGTATCGTGCCAAGGGCAAGAACAAGGACGAGGTACCGGTCAACGAATTCCGCAAGGAATGCCGCGACTTCGCCGCGCACTGGATCTCGGTGCAGGGCGGCGAATTCCAGCGGCTCGGCGTCGTCGGCGATTTCAAGAACCCCTATACGACGATGGCCTTCCACGCCGAGTCGCGCATCGCCGGCGAGCTGTTGAAGTTCGCCATGTCGGGCCAGCTCTATCGCGGATCCAAGCCGGTGATGTGGAGCGTCGTCGAACGCACCGCGCTGGCCGAAGCCGAGGTCGAGTACCAGGACTATGAGAGCGACACGATCTGGGTGAAGTTTCCGGTGTCGCAGAAGTCACCCGAATTGCGGGATGCCCATGTCGTCATCTGGACGACGACCCCATGGACCATCCCGGGCAATCGCGCCGTCAGCTATTCGCCGCGGGTTGCCTATGGGCTCTACGAGGTTACCGCAGCTGAGAACGCCTTTGGACCGCAGCCGGGCGAAAAGCTGATCTTTGCCGACGCGCTGGCCGAAGACTCGGCGGCCAAGGCCAAGGTCACCTTGAATCGCCTTCACAACATTTCGGCAGAACAGCTTGAAAGCCTTACGCTTTCGCACCCCTTCAAAGGGCTTGGCGGCGGGTATGAATATCCGGTGCCGATGATCGCCGGAGAGCATGTCACCGACGATGCAGGCACCGGTTTCGTCCACACCGCCCCCAGCCATGGCCGCGAGGATTTTGACGCCTGGACGGATGCGGTAGCGGATCTGCAGGCGCGCGGCATCGACACGGCGATCCCGTTCCCGGTCGACGATGCCGGCTTCTTCACAAAAGACGCGCCGGGCTTGGGTCCGGATCGCGAAGGTGGTGCTGCGCGCGTCATCGACGACAACGGCAAGAAGGGCAACGCCAACCAGGCCGTCATCGACGAACTGATCAAGCGCAACGCGTTGTTCGCGCGCGGCCGTCTGAAGCACTCCTATCCGCACTCCTGGCGTTCGAAGAAGCCGATCATCTTCCGCAACACGCCGCAATGGTTCGTCTATATGGACAAGGACCTTGGCGACGGTACGACGTTGCGCAGCCGGGCGCTGAAGGCCATCGACGATACCCGTTTCGTGCCGGCCGCCGGCCAGAACCGCATCCGCGCCATGATCGAGGAGCGCCCGGACTGGGTGCTGTCGCGCCAGCGCGCCTGGGGCGTGCCCATCGCCGTCTTCGCCGACGAAGACGGCAATGTGCTGAAAGACGAAGCCGTCAACCAGCGCATCATGGACGCTTTCGAACAGGAAGGCGCCGACGCCTGGTTCGCTGAAGGCGCCAAGGAGCGTTTCCTAGGCAACCATGATGCCTCCAGGTGGAAGCAGGTGATGGACATCCTCGACGTCTGGTTCGATTCGGGCTCGACGCATGTTTTCACGCTCGAGGACCGGCCGGATCTCAAATGGCCGGCCGACGTCTATCTCGAAGGTTCCGATCAGCATCGCGGCTGGTTCCACTCCTCGCTGCTGGAAAGCTGCGGCACCAGGGGCAGGGCGCCTTACCAGAGCGTCGTCACCCATGGCTTCACCATGGATGAGGAAGGTAGAAAGATGTCGAAGTCGCTCGGCAACACTGTCGTGCCCCAGGACGTCATAAAACAGTCCGGTGCAGACATTTTGCGGCTGTGGGTGGTGACGACTGACTATTGGGAAGACCAGCGGCTCGGCAAGAACGTGCTGCAGACCAACATCGACGCCTACCGCAAGCTCCGCAACACCATCCGGTGGATGCTGGGCACGCTCGCCCATGACGATGGCGAGGAGGTGGCCCTGGACAAGATGCCGGAACTGGAGCGGCTGATGCTGCACCGGCTGGCCGAGCTGGATGAGGTCGTGCGCTCGGGCTACGATGCGTTCGAGTTCAAGCGCATCACCCGCACTTTGCTCGACTTCATGGTGGTTGAGCTGTCGGCCTTCTATTTCGACATCAGGAAGGACGCGCTCTATTGCGATGGGCCTTCCAGTGTGAAGCGCAAGGCCTCGGTGCAAGTGGTGCGCCACCTCTTCGACTGCCTGGTGAAATGGCTGGCGCCGATGCTGCCCTTCACCACGGAAGAAGCTTGGCTCGACCGCTATCCCGATGCAGTCTCGTTGCATCTCGACCAGTTCCCTGAGATTCCAGCCAACTGGAAGAACGAGACGCTGGCGGAGAAATGGCGCAAGGTACGGCAGGTCCGCCGTGTCGTCACCGGGGCCCTTGAGATCGCACGGGCGCAGAAGGTCATCGGCTCATCGCTGGAAGCCGTGCCCGTCGTGACCCTCGACGATGCCGCGCTCGAAGCCGCGATCGCCGATGTCGACATGGCCGAAATGGCGATCACCAGCGATCTCGTCATCGTGCATGGCAAGGCGCCGGCAGGCGCCTTCACGCTCGACGACGTCAAGGGCGTCGCCGTCGTGGTCGAAAAGGCCGAGGGCCGCGGCTTGGTCAAATGCGCCCGCTCCTGGCGCTATACGGCCGATGTCGGGCAGGACGGCGAATTCCCCGACGTTTCGGCGCGCGATGCCGCGGTGCTCCATGAACTCAAGGCTCTCGGGCGTTTGTAAGCGTTAGTAAGCCGGTACACAAAAGCCATGCCGTGGGCGAAAACCGCCCGCGCGTTGCCCTTAACGAGTGGTTGAGGTAAACACGCGAAACTCCGGAAGACAAATTGTCGCCGGATTTCCATCGCAAGAGCGTGAACGATGGGGACCGGACCTTTGGCCGGTGACGATCGAGAGGCTGTCTAGAGTGGGACTTTTTGGCATGACCGACAGAACTTCCGTGCGCGTTGCGCTGCTGGCGCCGCTTGTCGCGTCCGGCCTCGCTCTGTCCGGCTGCATGGGTTCGCCCACCTACGGCACCGACAAGACGGCTGGCGAGCAGCTTGTCGGCGACCTGTCCGGCGCTTTCGCGGTCGCGCCGAAGCGCAAGGAACAGATCGACTACAAGCCTCGCCCGGAGTTGGTGAAGCCGGCGCCGGGGCAGAAGGAAGTGCTGCCGGCGCCGCAGGAAAGCATCGAGACGGCGAGCACCGATTGGCCCGAATCGCCCGAGCAGCGCCGCGCCCGGCTGCGTGCCGACGCCACGGCCCACCAGGACGATCCGGCTTACCAGTCGCAAATCGTCGATGACGTGCAGAGCGATCCGGCGTCGGTAAAGAAGGCTTTGGCGGAATCGGGCTCCAGTCACCCGCCGCGTTGGTCGCCGGCGGATTCGGACAAGGGTCGCGCCGCCGAGATCCAGCGCCGCATGGCCGAGCAGAAGCAGGGCGATCCCAACAACCGCCGATATCTGAGCGAGCCGCCTCTGGCCTATCGCGCCGCCGCCGACACCGCGCCGCAGGGTGAACTCGGCGAGGACGAATACAAGAAGGAACGCCGCCTCAAGAAGGAAGCCGCCGCCAAGAGCAAGAGCGGCGGGCTGTTCGACTGGCTGCCTTCCTGGTAGGAGCGTCGCCTTCGCAGTTTGAAGGCTCTACAGTTCACGTCTTTCCCTAAAGAATGCCTTCAGCAGCAAGGCCGCATCGGCCTCGGCCATGCCCGGATAGATATCGGGCGTATGGTGGCAGGTCGGTGAAGCGAAGAAGCGCACCCCGTTGACCACCGCGCCGCCCTTCTCGTCGGCCGCGCCGAAATAGAGCCGGCGCAGCCTGGCGAAGGAAATGGCGCCGGCGCACATGGCGCAGGGCTCCAGCGTCACATAGAGGTCGAGCCCTATCAGCCGCTCGCTGGAGAGGGTTCGGCAAGCCTCGCGTATCGCCAGCATTTCGGCATGCGCCGTCGGATCGGCAAGTTCGCGGGTGCGATTGCCGGCGGATGCCACCAGCGTATCGCCGCTGGCGATGACGGCGCCGACGGGAACTTCGCCACGCAAGGCGGCGGCTTGCGCCTCTTTCAGCGCCAGCGCCATGAAATCCGGCCGCTTCACGCGGTTTCCATTCCGATTATCTCCTCGCCACTTAGCGGTGATCCTGTTATGGAGCGCGTCAACCCGAATATCGGAACAGATTTTCGGAAATGATCATGCGCCAAATCAAAGTGCTATAGCGTTCGTTGCGCGCCCAAAGGGTGCGCCACGCTGTAGCAGCGCAAACGGACAAAGGCCACATGGACGACAACGACAAGAAATCTCCGCGCCACAAAGGCCCGGGCAAAAGCGGCCCGAGAGCCGCGGGGCCGCGCCGCAATGGCGCCGCCGGCAAAGGCGGCAAGCCTTCCTTCGGGGCCAAGAAACCCTATGCGCCACGCGGCGCCCGGCCGGCAGCGGCTGAAGGCGAGCAGCCGAAGCGCGACTTCAAGAGCGGCGACCGGCCGTTCAGCAAGGGTCCGCGCCCGGAAGGCAAGCCCTACGAAAAGCGCGAAGGTCCGCGCAAGCCTTATGCGCCACGCGGCGACCGGCCGATGGCGGCCGATGGCGAGCGGCCGAAGCGCGACTTCAAGAGCGGTGACCGGCCGTTCAGCAAGGGTCCGCGTCCCGAAGGCAAGCCGTTCGAAAAGCGCGAAGGTCCGCGCAAGCCTTATGCGCCACGCGGCGACCGGCCGATGGCGGCCGATGGCGAGCGGCCGAAGCGCGACTTCAAGAGCGGCGACCGGCCGTTCAGCAAGGGTCCGCGTCCCGAAGGCAAGCCCTATGAGAAGCGCGAAGGTCCGCGCAAGCCCTACGCACCGCGCGGTGACCGGCCAGCTTCCGCCGAGGGCGAAACGCGTTTCGACCGGCCAAAGCGCGATTTCGGCGATCGCGCACAGCGCGACGCCGGAGATCGTCCCAAGCGCGATTTCGGTGGCGACCGGCCGCAAGGCGCATCTGGCAACGGCTTCAAGCCGCGCCCGCGCGCCGTGGAGGCTGAAGAAGCCGGCGAGCGTATCGCCAAGCGGCTGGCGCGCGCCGGCCTCGCCTCGCGACGCGATGCCGAGGATCTGATCGCGGCCGGTCGCGTCAAGGTCAATAACCAGACTTTGACCTCGCCGGCCTTCAACGTCATGCCCGGTGACATTATCCATCTCGACGGCATGGAAATCCCGCCGATCGAACGCACAAGGCTGTTCCTGTTCCACAAGCCGGCCGGGGTCGTCACCACCAACCGCGACCCCGAGGGACGCAAGACCGTGTTCGACGTGCTGCCGGCCGAATTGCCGCGGCTGATGACCATCGGTCGGCTCGACATCAACACCGAAGGCCTGCTGCTGCTCACCAATGATGGCGGGCTATCGCGCGTGCTTGAACTGCCTGCCACCGGCTGGCTGCGCCGTTACCGCGTGCGCGTTCATGGCAAGGTCGAGGAAAGCGTGCTCGCGGGCCTGCGTGAAGGCATCGCCGTCGATGGCGTCTTCTACGGTGCCATCGAGGCGACGCTCGACCGCGAGCAAGGCACCAACGCCTGGCTGACGATCGGCCTGCGAGAAGGTAAGAATCGCGAAGTGAAGAACATCCTTGGTTCGCTCGGCCTCGACGTGACGCGGCTGATCCGCATCTCCTACGGGCCGTTCCAGCTCGACGACCTCGCCGAAGGCCATGTGCTGGAGATCAAGGGCCGCGTCTTGCGCGACCAGCTCGGCGAACGCCTGATCGAGGATTCCGGCGCCAATTTCGACGCCGAGATCACCAAGCCGTTCTCAAATCACCCGGTGCGGCGTGAGCGCGAAGTGGAGCCCGAACGGCCGAAATTCACCCGCGAGGGCGACCGCCGACCGATCGGCGAGGGCGGTCTGATCAAGAACCGCAAGCGTCGGGAAGGCAGCCGCGACGAAGCGCTGGGCAAGCTGTCGACCAGCCCTGAAAGAGGCGCTGCGCCGGCAAAGAGCTTTGGCGACCGCGGCCCACGGCCCGAGCGAAGCGAGTTTTCAGGCAAGCCGCGTGGCGATTTCGGCGACAAGCCGCGCGGAGGCTTCGGCGACAAACCTCGTGGCGCCTTTGGTGACAAACCGCGCGGCGGCAAGAAGCCTGAGCGCGAGCAGCGGCCGATCGAGCCGCCGGGCCAGCGCAAGGCCAATGTCTGGATGGCGCCGGGTGCGCGTCCGATCGGCAAGGGCAGGGCGGAAGCCGATGCCGCCAAGGCGGCTGACGCCAAGGCGCGCAAGGCCTCGTTCAAGCCGGCCTATGGCAAGCCGGGAGGCGCAAAGCCGTTCGGCAAGCCGCGCGGCGAGCGTCCGGATGGGGGCAGAAATAGCGGTGCTCCACGAGGTCCCAAGGGTCCCCGGTCCAGATGAGAATCGTTGGTGGTGAATTTCGCGGGCGTCCGCTGGCGACGCCGCGCGACCATGCCATCCGACCGACCACCGACCGCGCCCGCGAGGCTGTCTTCAACGTGCTGGCGCACCGCTTCGCCGACAAGCTCGAGGGCGCCCGTGTGCTCGACCTGTTCGCCGGCACCGGCGCGCTCGGCCTCGAAGCGCTGTCGCGCGGCGCTTCGTATGGCGTCTTCATCGAAGAATCAGCGGAAGGGCGCGGCTTGATCCGCACCAATGTCGAAGCTTTTGGTCTCACCGGCCGCACCAAGATCTTTCGCCGCGACGCGACTGCCTTGGGCGAGGCCGGCACGCTTGCGGCCTTTGGCCTGATCTTCGCCGATCCGCCCTATGGCAAAGGTCTCGGCGAACGCGCGCTGCGTTCGGCCAAGGCAGGCGGCTGGCTGCTGCCCGGCGCGCTCTGCGTGGTCGAGGAAGCTGCCTCGGCGCCCTTCGAGGTTGGTCCCGAATTCGCGGTGGTTGATGAACGCAACTACGGCGAGACGGTGATCCGGTTCATCGAGGCTGGGTGAGGACGGCGCGGTTGGCGCCTTCAAAATGACGCACAATTCACTTTGCCTCGGTGGCCAACCTGCCTATCGTCGCGCGACAACAACCGGAGCCATCAATGACACTTCATGCCGAATGGCTGCGGAGAGCGTTGCTCGCCACCGCGCTGACCGTGGCCGGCCCGGCTCTTGCCGCGGACGATGGCAAGGTGGCGAACTTCCTGCTCGACAACGGCATGGAAGTGGTGGTCATCCCCGATCATCGTGCCCCGATCGTCACCCATATGGTGTGGTACAAGATCGGCAGCGCCGACGAGCCGGCAGGCAAATCCGGCATCGCGCATTTCTTCGAACATCTGATGTTCAAGGCCACGACCAACCACGCCGCGGGCGAATTCGACCGCGCCATTTCGGACATAGGCGGCTCCAACAACGCCTTCACTTCCTATGACTACACTGCCTTCCACGAGACGGTGACACCCTCGGCACTCGAACTGATGATGAACTTCGAGGCCGACCGCATGCGCAACCTCATCTTGACCGACGAGGTCATCAAGACCGAGCGCGACGTGATCCTGGAAGAGCGCCGCTCGCGCATCGACAGCAACCCCGAGGCCGTGCTTGACGAAGAGGTCGATGCGACGCTTTGGCAGAACCAGCCCTACCGCATTCCGGTGATCGGCTGGATGCAGGAGATGGAGCAGCTGAACCGCACCGATGCGGTTGCCTTCTACGACAAGTACTACCGGCCCAACAATGCGGTGCTGATCGTTGCCGGCGATGTCGAGCCGGACGCGGTGAAGGCGCTGGCCGAAAAGACCTATGGCAAGGTCGCGCGCGGCCCGGACCTGCCGCCGCGCATCCGCCCGGTCGAGCCCGAGCAGAACACCAAGCGCACGGTGACGCTCACCGATGCGCGCGTTTCGGTGCCGAGCTTTTCGACGCAATGGGTGGTTCCGTCCTACCACACGGCAAAGCCCGGCGAGGCCGAGGCGCTCGACCTGTTGGGAGAGATCCTTGGCGGCGGCAGTCGCAGCCGGCTTTACCAGCAGCTCGTGGTCAAGCAAGGCATCGCATCGGGGGCCGGCGCCTTCTTCCAGGGCACGATGCTCGACGCCACCAATTTCACCGTCTACGGCGCACCGCGCGGTGACTCCAAGCTGAGCGACATCGAGGCGGCCGTCGACGCCGAGATCGCCCGCATCGTCAAGGACGGCGTCACCGCCGACGAACTGGAGAAGGCCAAGGCTCGCTACATCAGGGCCATGATCTTCGCCCGCGACAAGCAGGACGAGATGGCCAATCTCTACGGCGCCGAGCTCGCCACCGGCGGCAACGTCAAGGATATCGAGGAATGGCCGGACCGCATTCGCAAGGTCACCGTCGATGAGATCAAGGCGGTTGCCGCACGCTATTTGCTGCTCGACCGTTCGACCACCGGCTATCTCTTGCCGCAGCAACAGGCGGGGAATTGATTCGATGACGAACCTGCTTGGCGTCGTGCCTTCTCCGAACCGGGCTCCCTCTTCTCCCCTTGTGGGGTCCAAAGGACGGGGCGAGACCCGTGGCTCGCCCCAGGGCGGTGGCCTCGCGAAGCGAGGTCGGATGAGGGGTGTTCCAGCTTGGCAAGGACGGCGATCCGTCACCCACCCCTCATCCGTCTCGGCGCTGCGCACCGATCCACCTTCTCCCACAAGGGGAGAAGGGAACCCTGCGCTCCGCGCCTTCACCACTTTGTTCCTCTCGATCCTCTTCCTCATCCTGCCGGCGCTTGCGGCCCGCGCGATGGACATCCAGCCGGTGACCTCGTCAAAGGGCATCAACGCGTGGCTGGTCGAGGATCACTCCATTCCGATCATCGCCATTCGCTTCGTCTTCGATGGCGGCTCGACGCAGGATCCGGCGGGGCGGGAAGGGCTGGTCTATCTGATGACCGGCCTGTTCGACGAGGGCGCCGGCGATCTTGACAGCGAGGCCTTCCAGACCAGGCTTGACGATGCCGGCGCCGAAATGGGCTTTGACGCTGCGCGCGACGGCACCTATGGCTCGATGCGCATGCTGGCCGAGCAGAAAGATGCGGCCTTCGACCTGCTCAGGCTGGCGGTCACCAGGCCGCGCTTCGACCAGGCGCCGATCGACCGCATCCGCTCCCAGATCCTGTCCGGCATTATCGCCAGCGAGCGTGACCCCAACACCGTCGCCCAGACCAAATGGCTGCGCGCCATCTATGGCGACCATCCCTATTCTCGGCCCGACCAGGGCACCAAAGACAGTATCGCCACCATCACCGCGGCGGATCTGGCTGCCTTCCACAAGGCCAATTTCGCCCGCAATGGCCTGCATGTCGCGGTGGTCGGCGACATCGACGCCGCGACGCTGAAACGAAAGCTCGATGACGTGTTCGGCGATCTGCCGGAAAAGCAGCTGCTGCGGCCGGTTGCCGACACCGAGCTGAAGCTCGGCCAGCAGCTGGAGGTCGATTACGACCTGCCGCAGACCTCACTGCAGTTTGCCTATCCCGGCGTGAAACGCGATGCACCGGATTTCTTCCCGGCGGTGCTGATGAACCAGATTCTCGGTGGCGGCACCTTCACCTCGCGCCTCTATGGCGAGGTGCGCGAAAAGCGTGGCCTTGCCTACAGCGTCGATTCCAACCTGGTCGATCACCAGCATTCCAATGCGTTGATCATCACCACGGCGACGCGTTCGGACCGCGCGGCCGAGACGCTCGCCATCGTCAAGGACGTGGTCAAGAAGATGGCCGAGGAGGGCCCGACCGAGGCCGAACTGGACGCGACCAAGAAATACATGGTCGGCTCCTACGCCATCAGCAATCTGGATTCTTCCAGCGCCATTGCATCGACGCTGGTGGAATTGCAGCTCGACAATCTCGGCATCGACTACGTGCAGCGCCGTGCGGCGCTCATCAACGGCGTGACGCTCGACCAGGTCAAGGCGGCGGCAAAGAAGCTGCTGACCCCGGCCCCCGCGATCATGAGCATCGGCCCGAAGCTGGAGGCCAAATGACGGCGCCCACTTTCGGCATAGCCTTTGGCGGCGGCGGCGCCCGCGGCCTGGCCCACATCCACATCGTCGAGGCGCTGGACGAGCTCGGCATCAAGCCAGTGGCCATCGCCGGCTCCTCGATCGGCGCCATCATGGGCGCCGGCATGGCCTCTGGCATGAGCGGCAAGGAGATCAAGGACTATGCCCGTTCGATCCTGGGCCGCCGCGCAGAGGTGGCAGCGCGGATGTGGCGCTCGCGGCCCGGCACCATCGCCGAGGCGATGCAAGGCGGCATCCGCGTCAGCCAGTTCAACATCGAGCGCATCCTGAAGGCATTCCTGCCCGAAGCGATCCCTGAAACCTTCGCCGACCTGAAAATCCCGCTCAAGGTAACGGCGACCGACTATTTCGGCCACAAACTGGCGGTCTTCGACGATGGCGACCTGCATTCGGCCCTGGCCGCCTCGGCCGCCATTCCCGCCGTCTTCCGCCCGGTGACGCGCGACGACCGCGTGCTGATCGACGGCGGCATCTACAATCCGGTGCCGTTCGATCTGATCGAAAACGCCGCCGACATCATCATTGCCATCGACGTGGTCGGTGCGCCGAGCGAGGCCGAGCGCAAGCACCCGACCACTGTCGACCTGATGTATGGCGCCACACAACTGATGATGCAGTCGATCATCGCCCACAAATTGAACCAGCGCCCCCCTGACATCTTGATCCGCCCGCCAGTGTCGAAATACCGCGTGCTCGATTTCATGAAGATCGACGCGCTGATGGCCGAGACGGAGGAGATCAAGGACGAGCTGAAGCGCGAGGTGGAGCGGGTGGTAGAGGCGCGTGCCAAGGGGAAACGAGGGAAGAAGGCTGGGTGAGGGAAGCTGCTGATCTCCCCACATGTGGGGAGATTGGCTAATCACTTCTTCCCGGCCGCATATTCCAGCGCCACCACGCCATTGCTGAATGTCATGGCCGAGATCGGCTCCAGCGCCACCGGCATATCGGACGGAAACAGCTTCTTGCCCTCACCGACAGTGCCTGGGTAGCTGAGCAGCCTGACGCGGTCGACCAGGCCGTGGCGCAGCAATTCCTGCGCGAGGCTGAGGCTGCCATGCACATAGATGTTGCCGCCACTGCCTTGCTTCAGCGCTCTGACCGCGTCGGGCAATGACCCTTTCAGCAATTCCGCCGGCTTCCAGTCCAACGTCTTCAGGCTGGTCGAAGTGACATATTTCGGCAACGCGTTGAAGCGGTCGGCAAAATCGCCGGTTTCACTCGGCCATGAGCCGGCAAAGATCTCATAGGTCGTGCGCCCCAACAGCATGGCGCCGCTGTCGGCAAGCTCGTCCTCCTTGAACCTTTGCATTTCGTCGTTCCAGGTCACTTTGGGCAGCTTCTCGACCTCGGCAATGCCGTCGACGCTGATGAATTCGGTGATGATCAATTTTCGCATGGCGTTCTCCTTTGTTTGTCAAAAGACGGATGGCGCCAACCCTTTCCGACACGCTGGGTCAAAACAAAGCCCCGCACTTGATGGGCCGTGCTCAGCGCGCGACGCGCCGTCAAAGTCCGGCAATGGGAAAAAAATCCTCTCGCTGGGTCGGAGGCATCGATCAATATGACTATCCAAGCTTGGCCGGGAAGGGCTTCCCCAACGGAACAAGCGGATGTAGAAGGGAACATTAGCAAATCGTTAAGTATAGAATTTGGAGTGAGTGCGAAGGGTGTTAGGTCATGAACCTCAAGAGTCTGATGAAGCGTGCCGCGAATTCCGACAAGGCATTTGAGAAGATCGAAGCCGAGTTGGCGGATGCGGTCGGCGAGTGTCTTAAACTGGACGATCTGTCGCCGCCGCAAGACGGCCCTGTCCCCGACGAGAACCTTGCCGCAAACAATGAGCGCTTGCAGCCTGAGGACAGTCCCCGGGCTGACGACGGCACGACGCCTGCCGAGACCGCACGGCGGCTGACGCCGCATGCGCAAAGCCGCCTGGCCGCATTGAGCGCAGTGGATGGGCTCTTTCACAATGCGCAGGACTATCTGGACGAGATCAACGCGAAACTCTCGGATATATCGAATTCGCACAATCTCACCCGCGACTACCTGAACCTCCTGCACGGCGACGTTCTTCGCGCCAACGAGCTGGAGCTGGCAACCATCGACCTGACCGCGCGTGAGGGAGCGTTGTCGGAACAGCTCCACGACGCGACCAGGAAGCAGCGCGAGCGCGAAGCCGCCTTCGAGGTCCTGAAGCAGCGCGAGGCAAGCCTGGTCCAGGACCGGGAGACACTTCGCGAGGCACTTGCGGCGGTAAGGCTGGAACTCGTGAAGTCAGCCAATGCAAGCGCCAAGCGCGAGGCCGAGTTTGGCGACATCGTCAAGGCGCTGACGGCCAAGACGGTCGAGGCCAACAGACGGGCGCGCGAAAACAAGCTGCTGCGCGAAAAGCATGTCAGCCTGGCGATGGATGTCGACACGGCGCGCAAGCGCGAAACCGGAGTGCGCCACAGGCTGGACGAGCTTTCGGCGATCCACACCACCGAGGTGGCGCGGCTTGCGGAACTGCTGGCGGCACTCGGCAAGAGCGAGAAGGAGGAACTGCGGTTGCAGAGATCCCTTGAGCAGGCGCAGACCAAGCTGGCGGAAATGACTGAAGCGGCTTCCATGATGGAAGCCGACACGCAGGCCGAACTCGCCCGCAACCAGCTGGAGACAAGCGGCTTGCGTTCCGAGATCCAGAGCCTGCAATCGAGGCTGGAACTGGCCTCGAACGAGAGCAGTGCGGCCTCAGCCGAGGCCGCCAAGCTCAAGGCTCAATGGGGCGACGCCGTTGCTGAAAAGCAGGTCGCGGACGAAAGGCTGGCTGCTCTTATGAAGGAGAGCGAAAGCGACAAGATGAGCCTTTCGACCGCGAACGCCGATCTATCGCAGCTTTCCCTGCAGCAGGCCTCCGTACAGATGGAGTTGGATGTCCAGCGGCAGGAATGCGAGGATCTGCGAGCCGAGGTCGCGGCTCTCAATGCCCGTGTCAAGGAACTGCTGCCCTTTGAGCGCCTGCACAAGGTTGCCAGCGCCAAGCCGCGCGAAGGCGTCGTGGTAGAAATCAACGGTCCGGTGGCGGGAGCCGCCCGCGCCGCAAGCCGCCGCCGCGCGCGCCGCAACCTGCGCGCCACGCCGTAGCGGCGTTGCTACGGCGGCTGACAGCATTGCAGGACGGGTCCTGCAACCAGGTCAGACCCGAAGCAGGGTCTTGATCGCCCGGCGTTCGTCCATTGCGCGGTAGCCTTCGGCGACATCGGCCAGCGGCAGTTCCAGATCGAACACCTTGCCGGGGTTGATCCGACGCTCGAGCACAAGGTCCATCAGGTCCGGCAGGAAGCGACGCACCGGGGCCGGGCCGCCAAGCAGGCTCTTCTGCGCGAAGAACAACTGCTGCCCGTCGAACTCGACGCCGTGCGGGACGCCAACATAGCCGATCGAGCCGCCCGGCCGTGTGCTGTTCAAGGCCTGCATCATCGATTCCTTGGTGCCGACGCATTCCAGAACTGATTCGGCGCCGACGCCCTTGGTCAATTCCTTGATCCGCGCCACGCCCTCGTCGCCGCGCTCCGAGATGATGTCGGTCGCGCCGTATTCGAGCGCCAGATCCTGCCGTGTCTTGTGACGGCTCATCGCGATGATGCGCTCGGCCCCCATCTGCTTTGCCGACAGCACGGCCATCAGGCCAACCGCGCCGTCGCCGACGACGACAACCGTCGAGCCAGGCTGCACGCGCGCGGCACTGGCCGCATACCAGCCTGTGCCAAGCACGTCCGACGTCGCCAGCAGGCTGGGGATCAGGTCGTCGGAGGGTATCTCCGCCGTTGCGACCAGCGTGCCGTCCGCCAGGGGCACGCGCGCAAGCGGCGCCTGCGCTCCGGTCATGAACTCCCGCTTCTCGCAGGACGACTGGAAGCCAAAGCGGCAATGCGGGCAGGTGTTGTCCGACAGGCAGAACGAGCCGACGACGAACTGGCCCTTGCGGACGCTGCGCACGGCGCTGCCGACCTCTTCGACGATGCCGCAATACTCATGCCCCATCGCCAGGGGCGACGTTGTGTCATTGAGGCCGCGGAAAGGCCACAGATCCGAACCGCATATGCAGGTGGCCGACAGACGAATGATCGCATCGGTCGGCTCAACAATCCTAGGTTCGGGCACGTCCTCATAGCGGACATCCCCTGGCCCATAGAGCATTGTTGCTAGCATTGGATATCTCCTTGGTTGGCAGACGTTTTAAGGTGGAGTGAGGTCTGAGGTGCGGAGAACCGCAGCCGTGCCGCGATCGGCACGGTGCAGAGCGCCAGAAGCGCGCCGATGATGAAGACCGATCCGAGCCCGTAAAGGTTGGCGACGAGGCCGAGAAGCGGCGCGAGGATGCCCAGCGCGAGATCGAGGAAGGCGGTATAAATACCCATGGCCAGCCCGCGGCTTTCGACCGGCGCGCGCCGGACCGCTTCGATCCCGAGGCCCGGATAGACAAAGGCATAACCAAAACCGGTCAATGCTGCTCCAACGAAGCCGGGCAGGGCGGATGGCGACAGCCCCATCAAACCCATGCCAAGGGCTTGCAGCACCACAAAGATCATTGCGGCGCGAGCTCCGCCCATGCGGTCCGGCAGGCCGCCGAAGGCAAGCCGCGCCAAGATCAGGGCCAACGCGAAGGCGGTGAAGGACAACCAGGCCGGCTGCCAACCCTGCTGGGCGAAATACAGCACGGAAAATGCCGTCATCGCGCCATAGCCCAGGCTGGCGCACGACATGCCGATGCCGGGCAGCCAGACGGCCTTGGCGACGCTGGCGAATGCGCGCTTGGCCTGCGGGTGCGGATGCACGGCGCGCATTGGAGCGACGATAAGCATCGTTGCCAGCGGCACTAGCAGCGTGGCGACGCCGATGGCTGCAAAGCCGAAGCAATTGAAGAGCAGACTTCCCACGGGTGCGCCGGCGGCCAGCCCGACATACATGGCCGTGCCCATCCAGCCGATCACCTTGCCGGTGCCGCCGGGATTGGCGAGCGCCAGGCCCCAGGCTTGCGCGCCGGTGATGACGAAGCTTTCGGCGCCGCCAAGCAGCGCCCGCCCGACCAGCAGTACCATGGCAGACCAAAGCGGATTGCCGATAACGAGGAGCGAGAGAAGATAAAGCAGGCCCGAAGCCGCGCCCATCACCAGCCCGGCCACCACCGCCTGCTTCGGCCCGCGCCGGTCCGAGAACGATCCGGACCACAGGCGCGAGACGAGGGCCGCTACGAATTGCGCCCCGGAAACGAGACCGATCGCGAAGGGGCCGTAGCCCAACCTGTCATGAATGTGAAGCGGCAGGGTCGGCAGCGCCGCACCCGTGACCAGGAAAACGACGAGCACGGCTGCCGTCAAGGGAAACAGCGAACTGCTGGTCGAGGTCACCGACCGTTGACGCATCGTCATCGACATATTGCTCTTTTCCGGGGGGCCGCCCCTCAAAGTCCGGAGCGGCGCAGCATCGCCTCGGGGTATCGCGCCCCTTCGATCCTGATGGCTGCGGCCCCGGTCTCGATTTCATGAAGGTCGTCGTCCGAAAGCGCCACCGACAGAGCCCCCAGATTCTCCTCAAGCCGCTCGAGCTTGCGGGTCCCGAACAGCGGGACGATCCACGGCCTGCGTGCCAACAGCCACGCAAGAGCTACCTGGGCCGGTGTCGCGCCATGACGCTCGCCGACGCCACGGATCAGATCGACGAGCGCCTGATTGGCCGCGCGTGCTTCGGGCGCAAATCGCGGAATCTGGCCGCGGAAGTCGTTGCCGGCGAAGGTCGTGTTCGCATCGATCTTGCCGGTCAGAAAACCCTTTCCGAGAGGGCTGAACGGGACGAAGCCGATGCCGAGTTCTTCCAGCGCGGGAATGATCTCGGCCTCGGGTTCGCGGGTCCACAGCGAGTATTCGCTTTGCAGCGCTGCAACCGGCTGGACGGCATGGGCGCGGCGTATCGATTGCACGCTGGCTTCCGACAGCCCGAAATACCGCACCTTCCCCTGGCCGATCAGGTCTTTGACCGTGCCGGCGACATCTTCCATCGGCACGTCGGGGTCGACACGGTGCTGGTAGAGAAGATCGATATGTTCGGTCTTCAGGCGACGAAGGCTGCCCTCGACTGCTGCCCGGATGTGCTCCGGCTTGCTGTTGACGCCGCCATGATTTTCGCCGGTATCGGCGTCGACATCCCAGCCGAACTTGGTTGCGATTTTGACCTGGCCGCGCACGGGGGCCAGCGCCTCGCCGACCATGTCTTCGTTGGTGAACGGACCATAGACCTCCGCCGTGTCGAAGAAATCCATGCCGCGATCGACCGCCTCGCGGATCAGCGTGATCATCTCTGCCCGATCTGCTATCTCGCGGGCTTGGCCATAGCCCATGCAGCCGAGCGAGAGAGCGGAGACCTCCAGGCCCTGACCGAGTTTGCGCTTTTGCATGCTGGGTCTCCTCAATCCTTCGGTGTAATCGTGACCGTCGCCGCGCGGGCGCGCTCGCTGATCATTGGCGCGAGATATGGGCTCGTGCTGTATTTGCGGCGGTAGGCCTCATCGATCCGATCGTTTGCCGCCCTATCCACCGGCTCGAAGGAGACTTCCTTCGTCATGCCGGCCGCGGCGATGCGTCCGGCCTTCTGGCGGATGGCGGCCTGATACCATCGCGATTTCTGGCCGTTATAGCCGCGAACATAGAGATCGCCGTCGACAACCACCGACCAGATCCAGGTCGGGGTGCCGTAGGTCTTGCCGTCCTCGCGGAACGGCGCGATGTGCAGGTCGTCGCTTTGCGCGATCCGCTGCAATTCCTGATCTTGCCATGACATGGCAGGCTTCCCTTTAGTCGATGTGTTTGATCGTGATCCTGACCAGCCGGCGTGCCAGAGGACGCCGAGGCCGGTGTCGATCAGCTTGCGCGCTTGATTGGCTCAGCCGGCGTATTGCTTGTCCGAAACCTGCTCCATCCAGTCGACGACCTTGCCGTTCTGAACCTCCTGGATCGCGATATGCGTCATGGCTGTCTCGGGACCGGCGCCATGCCAGTGCTTCTCGCCGGGGGCGATCCAGACCACGTCGCCCGGCCGGATGTCCTCGATCGACCCGCCCCAGCGCTGCACGCGACCGACGCCCGAGGTGACGATGAGCGTCTGGCCGAGGACATGCGTGTGCCACGCCGTGCGTGCCCCTGGCTCGAAGGTAACGTGCCCACCCTGGACGCGTTCCAGCGCATGCGGATTGAACAGCGGGTCGACGCGGACCGTGCCGGTGAACCAGTCGGTCGGCCCCTTGCTCGACGGACGAGAGCCTGCGCGCATGATTTCCAAGGGACTTTCTCCAATTCCTTTGCGCCCTTCCGTGAGGGCGGTTTTGAAATCGGAATCTAGCCAAAGCGGGACCATCGGATTAGTGGGTATAATGTTCATGCGGTTGTGAGCGAGATTCATAAATGCCGAGAGAACGCATTAACGACATGATCGCTTTCGTGGCGGTCGCCCGCGAGCGCAGCTTTACCAGGGCAGCCGCCAACCTCGGCGTGACGCCTTCGGCCCTCAGTCATACGATCAAGGGCCTGGAGGAGAAGTTGGGGATCAGGCTGCTGGCACGCACCACCCGTAACGTCGCGCCAACGGAAGCAGGCGAGCGGCTCATGCGAGCCATCAGTCCGCATTTCGACCAGATCGAAGCCGAAATTGTCGCGCTCAGCGAACTGCGGGACAAGCCGGCCGGTACGGTGCGCATAACCTGCAACGACTATGTGATCGACACCATCTTCCGTCCGACGCTCGCGACCTTCCTGCGCGAATATCCCGACATCCATGTCGAGCTAAACATAGACTACGGTTTCACCGACATCATTGAGCAACGGTTCGACGCCGGTGTCCGGCTTGGCGAGGCCGTCAGCAAGGACATGATCGCCGCGCGCATCGGCCCCGACTGGCGTTTTGCCGTTGTTGGCTCGCCTGCCTACTTCGAGCGGCGCTCGCAGCCGGAAACCCCTCAGGATCTCACCAACCACAATTGCATCAACCAGCGCCTGAACAGCGCCGGAGGGCTCTATGCCTGGGAGTTCGAGAAGAATGGCCGAGAGCTGCGCGTGAGGGTCGAGGGCAGCCTCACCTTCAACAGCGCCGTGCCTATCCTCAATGCCGCCATTGACGGTCTGGGCCTGGGCTTTGTGCCGGAGGACCTGGCACGGCCACGTATCGCCGACGGACAACTGGTCGAGGTACTGGCCGACTGGTGCCCGAAGCTCCAGGGCTATCACCTCTACTATCCCAACCGTCGCCAGGCTTCGCCCGCGTTCGCGTTGCTGCTTGAGGCACTGCGCTACCGACAGTAGGCAAGAAATTGCTGCGCCGAGCGAAACCGGGCATGTCGATGGCCTCTTGCCATGGCCGAATCCTTCGCATAATCTCACTTGAGAAAACCTTTTCCCAAACCGCGCCTTCGCTCACTGCCCTCACCGGTCGGTACTGAGCAGGGCGACAAGAGAAAACCTTTTCCCAACTAAGGAATCCGCGTCGCAGAATGGTTTCCGATGCCTCGCCAGCGCCCGCAAAAACCCCGGTCACCTTGCGTGAGGTGGCCTCAGTCGCCGGCGTCAGTGTCGCCACGGCCTCCAAGGCGCTGAACGGACAGGGGCGCATGACCGCCGAGACGCGCGAGCGTATTCGCGAGACGGCGCAGCGGCTCGGCTTCCGGCCGAACAGCCTGGCGCAGAGCCTGTTGCGCAAGCGCTCCTTCACCGTCGGGCTGCTTACCAACGATACCTATGGCCGCTTCTCGCTGCCGCTGATGGCCGGCGTCTCCGACGCGCTGGTCGATGCCGGCGTCTCGGTGTTCCTGTGCAATGTCGAGGACGACCAGCGGCTCGGCCAGCTGCATGTCGAGGCCATGCTCGACAAGCGCGTCGACGGCATCATTGCCACCGGCAAGCGCATCGACCGCCACCTGCCGGTCGACCTCGCCAATTTGCGCATCCCGGTGATCTACGCCTTCACACAGCCCGATCCCGACGCCATCGGCTTCGAATCCGACGATGCCGGCGGGGCGCGGCTGGCGGTCGAGCATTTTTGCGCGCTTGGGCGCCGGCGCATTGCCCATGTCAGCGGTCCCGCGAGCTTCGCCGTGGTGCATGAGCGCGCCCGGGCCTACCGCGAGGTGCTGACCGAGCATGGCTTGCCGGTTGCCGAGCCGCTGCTCGGACACTGGTCGGAAGCCTGGGGGCATGAGGCGGTCGCAAGACTGTTCGACGGCAAGGCGGGCAGGGGGGAGAAACCTGACGCCGTCTTCTGCGGCAACGACCAGATCGCGCGCGGCGTCATCGATGCGCTGCGCGAGCGCGGCATCGGCGTGCCCGGCGATGTCGGCGTCATCGGCTTCGACAATTGGGAGATCGTCGCCGAGGCGACGCGGCCGCCACTGACCTCGGTCGACATGAACCTGGCAACCCTTGGCCGCGAGGCCGGGCTTGCGCTGCTTTCGCTCGTCGGCGGCCAACCGGCCGCGCCGGGCATCCGAAAACTGCCGTGCCGGCTGGTGGTGCGTCAGTCATGCGGCCGTCCGCCAGACGGGTGAGACAGGCTGCGGCTTACCGGTCAACCGGGAGCGCGGCCGAACAGGGAGGAGAACCATGAGGAGGAAAACCATGAAGACCATGATTGCCGGGCTTGCCTTCGCCGCGAGCATCTTTGCTCTGCCCGCCATGGCCGCCGACACCGCCAACATCTGGGTGCGCGCCGACGGCTCGAATTTCATGCCGCGCATCGTCGACGCCTTCAACAAGGCGCATGAGAACCAGATCAAGCTCGACATCATCCCCAATGCCGAGATCATTCCGAAATATGGCGCCGCCGCCGCCGGCGGCACCGCGCCAGACGCGCTGTCGCTCGACCTGATCTACACGCCGGCCTTTTCCGCCGCCGGCCAGTTGGAAGACATCACCGACTGGGCGAAGTCGCTGCCCTATTTCGCCAGCCTGTCGCCGGCGCACGTCAAGACCGGCACCTACAAGGGCCGCATCTACGGCCTGCCGTTCTCGGCCGACAGCTCGGTGCTGATCTGGAACAAGAAGCTGTTCAAGCAGGCCGGGCTCAACCCCGAAAAAGGCCCGACCAACTGGGCCGAAATTGAAGCCGACGCCGAGAAGGTCAACGCGCTCGGGGGCGACATCAAGGGCTTCTATTTCTCCGGCAATTGCGGCGGCTGCAACATCTTCACCTTCACGCCACTGGTCTGGGCCTCGGGCGGTGACATCCTCTCCGAGGACGGCTCCAAGGCGACGCTGGACAGCCCGCAACTGCGCGGCGCCATCGACCTCTACCGCTCGATGGTCAAGAAGGATCTGGTGCCTTCAGGCGCGCAGACCGACACCGGCTCCAATTTTTTTGCCGCCTTCGCCGCCGGCAATATCGGCATCTCGCCCTCGGGCGCGTTCGCCATCGGCGCGCTCAACACGCAGTATCCTGATGTCGATTACGGCGTCACCTTCCTGCCGGGCAAGGATGGCGCCTGGTCATCCTTCGCCGGCGGCGACAATTTCGTCGTCACCAAGGGCACCACAAAGCTCGCCGTGGTGAAGGAGTTTCTCGACTTCGCCTATTCGCTCGAGGGTCAGACCATCCTCGCCAAATACGGCAGCCTGCCGGTGCGCGGCGACATCGCCAAGGAGGCGCTGAAGGATCTCGACCCGCGCTACCAGATCGCCGCCGAGGCGATGGCCAAGGGACGCACGCCCTATTCGGTGGTGTTCAACGATTTGATCAACTCCGCCAACGGCCCGTGGACGCAGATGGTCAACGAGGTCTTCTTCGGCGACGATGTCGACGGCGCGATCGCCAACGCGCAGGAGACCATGCAGTCGATCATCGACCAGGCGCCGCAGAAATAGGCGACACCGCCCACCTCCCCCTTGAGGGGAGGTCGGACCGCAGGTCCGGGTGGGGTCGTCTGCGCAGTGCTCAACGCTACTTTTCGTCGGCGCGCTGCGCAGAGGACCCCACCCCCGGCCTGCGGCCGGACCCTCCCCTCAAGGGGGAGGGGGACGCCGCGCCAACGGAAGAGCAGTCATGACATCGATCACAGCAGCAACCTCCGCCCCAGCCCGCCCGCGAAAACTGGTCGGTGCCGGCCGCCGGCAGTGGATCGGCCTGCTCTATGTCGCGCCCGCCGTGGCGCTGGTAGTTGTCTTTTTCATCATCCCGCTCGGCATGACGGCGTGGATGTCGTTGCACAACTGGCCGCTGATGGGCGAGCACAGCTACATCGGCCTCGATAATTATTGGGCGATCCTGCGCGACACCAGGTTCTGGAATGCCCTGCGCTTCACCGGCCTCTACACGGTGGTGGTGACGATCGCGATCTTTTCCGTCGCCTTTCCGCTGGCGCTGTTCATCGAGCGTCCCCGGCGGCTCACCGCCTTCTACCGTACGTCCTTCTTCATGCCGGCCGTCATCGGCTTTGCTTCGGCGAGCCTGCTCTGGTCGTGGCTGCTCAATGTCGATTCCGGCCTGTTCAGCCCGACCGCTTACGACCTCGGCCTGACCGGGAAGAAATTCAACCTTCTGGCCACCTTCCAGCCGGCCTTCTGGTCGATCATCGCCATGGTCGTGTGGAAGGTGGCTGGCTTCACCATGATCATCCTGATGACCGGCCTGCAGTCGATCCCGACCGATCTGCAGGAGGCGGCGATGATCGATGGTGCTGGACCCTTCGCGCGCTTTCGCGCCATCACGCTGCCGCTGATGCGCCGCACCCTGGCGCTGGCGTTGATCCTGTCGGTCGCGGGCTCGATCCTCGCCTTCGACCAGTTCTACATCATCCTGCGCGGTGGCCCGCGCAATCAGACGCTGACCGCCGTCTACTGGATCTTCAACCAGTCCTTCGTGTCGTTCAAGCTGGGCTATGGCGCCGCACTGTCGATGATCCTGCTCGCCATCCTGGTCGCGCTCAGCACGTTCCAGCTCTGGCTGCTGCGCAAGCCCGAGGGGGTCGACTGATGGCGCAGGCAAGAAGCCGCAACAGCCGCCTGCGCCTCGGCATCGCCGAGCACGCGACCGGCATGATCGCCTCGGTGCTGTTCCTGGCGCCGATCGTCTGGACGGTGCTGTCTGCCTTCAAGCCGTCGCAGGAGGCGCGCCTGCCGCCGCTGCCGCCCTGGCCGACCACCGGCTTCTCGGTCGAAAATTACGGCACGCTCAACACGTTCGGTGACGGGCTCTGGCTGCCGGCGCAAAACAGCATCTACGTCTCGGTGATGACGGTCGTGTTTTCCGTCATCGTCAGCGTGCTTGCCGGCTACGGCTTCTCGCGCTTCCGCTTTCCCTTCAAGGACCTGCTCTTCGTCGTCATCCTGTCGACGATCATGATCCCGTTCCAGTCGATCCTGACGCCGATCTTCCTGGTGCTGACCAAGGTCGGCCTGCACAACACGCTGACCGGGCTGGTCTGCGTCTATGTCACGCTGCAGCTGCCGTTCTCGATCTTCATGATGCGCAACGCCTTCGACGCGGTGCCGCGCGAGATCGAGGAGGCGGCCCGCATGGACGGCGCCAACAATCTCACCATGCTGCTGAAGGTGATGCTGCCTTTGGTCTGGCCCGGCATCGTCACCATCGCGCTGTTCGCCTTCCTCGGCGCCTGGAACGAGTTCCTGGCCGCCCTGGTGCTGATGACCGACCAGTCGAAATTCACGCTGCCGATCATGATGACGGCACTTCAGTCCGGCCGCTTCGGCGCCATCGACTGGGGCGCCGTGGGCGGATTCAACCGGTCGTCGCAACACCCTCGATCATATCTTGTTTGAGCAACTGGTCGAGAGCC
>NZ_JBSPKY010000028.1:0-50412 GCF_053848025.1 Mesorhizobium sp. 128a
CGTAATTACTGAAATCGCTGTCCGCGAATTAGCGGAATGGGTGTCCGCGAATTTCTGAAACACGCAGTTTTGCCAAATGGAGCGGCGTTTTTGCCGTCCTTCGTCTTCGCATTCACGTCCGCGCCGGTCTCGACCAGTGCCTTTACGCAGTCGAGACAACCGGCAGTGACGGCGATGTGGATGGCGTTTTCGCGGTTGCGCGGCGAATTCGGATTTGCGCCGGCGTCCTGCAACAGTTTGATCAGATCGATCCTGCGTTTAGCCAAAGCCGGCATGAGAGCAGGACCCAAGGCTGGCGTCGGGGCGGCGTTGCGTCGGCACCGCGTTCTATGAGCAGTTTTGCTACCGCGAGACGCCCGGCTCTGACAGCAAGATAGAGTGGTGTCCCGCTCCCGTCGCTTTCATCGACACCGATACCCGAGTCGAGTGCTGCCGCGACCGCCGCAACGTCGCCCTTCTTGGCGGCGTCATGAATGGCTGCCGCCTGCGATGTCAGCGGAGCAAACAGAAACACATCAACCACAGCATTCCAGCGCGCATAGTTGCCTCCCGGCAGCTTCAGATGCGAGCGACGGCGAGCGCGATCAAACTTTGCGCCTCCAGAAGAATATTAGCAATATCTAAACGAAGGCACCCTGGTCTCGGGCGGGCCGCAGCTAGCGGACCGCCGAATCAGATCCACTAAATGCCTGCATGCTGGGTTGCCGATATGTTTCGTCATCGTGGTTTGTGGCCTTGAGAAGCGGGGCGACTTTCACCTTGTGCTATTGACAACCGGGCACAACTTTCACGGCAGTTCAATAAACTAGGAAGTTGCCTTTTTCGTCCCGCTGAACAGATCTAAACGATAGATGTCGGGGAGAAATATGAACAATAGTGTAGCAAAAATTGGAAAGCGCCTTAATATACGTCTGAGAATTTTAGCGTCAATAATAATTCTTCCAGCTCAATTTGAGAATTATTAAAGCTTCTAGAGTGCATTAACTCTGATTATCTTATGTTTCTTTCAACCTACTCATCGAAGCGGAACCGAGGTATGGGCTTGTGCCAGATTAACGAAATAGTTATACACACATGAGACATCGGCGGGTGGCGGGCATAGCAATCTTGACTTTCGCGTATATGCGCGGATAGCGGGAACCAGCGGAGCGTCGCATGCGCGGAACCAAGTCTCTTGCCATCCTTTCAGCTCTGTTGCTGACTTCTCACCCTTCGTTTGCGGCCACGGCCACCGGCAACATGGCCGTCCGGATAACGATCCAGGCCGAATGCAAGGTTCAGACAGCGACCGATCTGGACTTCGGCACGAAGGGCGTCATTGATGCCAATGTCGACCAGACGAGCACCATCTCGGTGCAATGCACCAACAGCACACCCTACAACGTTGGTTTGGGCGTTGGCGCCGGCGCGGGCGCAACGACGGCGGTTCGCAAAATGACGGGGCCGGCGTCGGCCGTCGTCAACTACACGCTGTACCGCGATGCGGCGCGAACCCAGCTTTGGGGGATCACCGTTGGAACCGACACGGTAGCCGGAACCGGTAACGGCGCGGCTCAACCGCTCACGGTATACGGTCGCGTGCCTGCGCAGACAACTCCGGGCGCTGGCGTTTACAGCGACACAGTGCAAATCACCGTCACTTATTGAACGTCCGAAACCTATTGACCAACTGAACAAGGAGGTCACATGCGTTCTATGCTGGTAAGCATCGGCGCTGCAGCATTTCTGTTGGCTGGCAGCGTCCTCTCCGAAGCCGCCTCTTTGAGAGTGGCACCAACAAATCTGGAACTCCTGGCACCCGACAGCGCATCCGTACTAAATTTGAAAAATGATGCGAAGCGGCCGATCAACGTCCAGGTGCGTGTTTTCCGCTGGACCCAGGAGGGCGGGGCTGAACGTCTTGAGCCTACCAACGCGGTGGTGGCCAGCCCCCCAGCCACGACACTAGGTCCAGGCGCCGATTATGTGGTGCGCATCGTTCGGGTATCAAAGACACCCGTTGCGGCAGAGGAAAGCTACCGGGTGATAGTCGATGAGCTCCCGGACCCGTCGTTGAAGAAAGCCGGAACAGTGAATCTCGTGCTTCGGTATTCTGTCCCGGTTTTCTTTAGGAACCCGGACGCATCAGCTCCAAAGGTCTCCTGGAGTCTGTCGCGCCATGGCGGTGCGCTGGTGCTAACTGCTCGGAATTCGGGTGACAGCCGGCTCAGGATATCGGACCTGAAGCTCACGCAAGGCGGGAGGAGGCTTAGTAGCCGTCGGGGCCTGGTTGGCTACGTGTTGGGCGGCGCGACCATGCAGTGGCCGATACCGGGGAAATCGCCATCGAACGGGGCGGTTGCGCTCTCGGCCGAGAGCGATTTTGGACCGTTCGATGCCGATGTCGCAGTCAAGGGCCGTTAGGATCGCGATCGCTGTCGTCCTAGCTATTTTCTCATCCTCACCGGTCAACGCAGAAGATTTGTTACCGGAGCCTAAGGCGACCGAATCCAACACGGCCCCAACCGAGGGCCGTGACCTTCATCTTGAGGTCTTTATCAACGACGCCTCCACGAAATTGATCGGGGCCTTTAAACAGCTGCCGGACGGGGGGCTGGCGGCGACACCCGACGAGTTGCGAGAAGTTGGACTGAAGCCCATCGACGCGGCTATTGACGCCAATGGGCTGGTGCGTGTCGATCAGCTTCCTGACGTCTCCTTTCAAATCGATGAGGCGACGCAGCGGCTTTATGTGAGGACCACGGATGAAGCACGCTCCGCACGCGTCATCGATATTTCCACCCCGGAAAAGCAGGATCGCATAAAACCGCAATCGGGGTACGGCGGTGTCTTGAACTACACGCTGTTTGCCAGCACCGACGACCTGATGGATCGGACCGCGCAGCTCTTTCGAGGCGTTTCGGGAGGGTTCGACGCGCGCCTCTTCAGCCCCTATGGCACGTTGAGTCAAGGCTTCATCGCCAGTCTGACCGACGGCAACTTCGATGGCCTGACGCGGCTGAACACGACCTGGAGCTATTCTGATCCCGAGAGGCTGCGGACCTATCGGGCCGGGGATTTTGTCTCCGGTGGTCTGTCGTGGACGCGGCCAGTCTATCTCGGTGGGCTTCAGGTGCAGCGCAATTTCTCGCTGCGCTCCGACCTCGTGACCTTACCGCTTCCGAGCTTCTCTGGAACGGCAGCGGTTCCTTCTACCCTTGAGGTCTATGCCCAGAACGTCAAAACCTACACAAGCGACATTCCTGCCGGGCCGTTCCAGGTAACCAATCTGCCCGTGTTTACAGGATCGGGCCAAGCGCAGATCGTGTTGCGAGACAGTCTCGGGCGAGAGACGACAGCAACCTTACCATTCTACAATTCAAGCATGCTTTTGCGACAGGGGCTTCTCGATTTCTCGGCAGAAATTGGGTACCCGCGGCGCAATTTCGGAATCGAATCCGACGACTATGACAATCGCATCTATGGTTCACTAAGTGCCCGTTACGGGCAGACCAATTCCCTCACCCTGGAAGGCCATTTTGAAGCGGGCCAAGACCTCGTCAATGGCGGCGCCGGCGCCGCATTCCCCCTGGGCGCATATGGAGCGGCGTCGATTGCGGCTGCCATCAGCCATTCAGGGGGGCAGACAGGCGGCCTCGTCAACGCATCGATCGAATTGAACCATGAAGGCTGGACCGTCTACGGGCGCATCCAACATGCTTTCGGAGACTATCAGGATATCGCGTCGGTCACTGCCGAAGCGAATTTGATACCGGGCCCCGGCGAATTGCCGATCTTCAGCACCCGCGTTCCAAGGGCACTCTCACAGGTGACGCTCGGCGTGCCTCTTCCGATCGATTTCTCAAGTCTCAATCTGTCATATGCGCAAATCGAAAGCGCGGAAAGCGAGAAAAGCCAAATCGTTGGGCTCTCCTACAGCCAGCAGGTGTTCAAGGACAGCACCGTGTATGCATCCGCGTTTGCCGACCTGGACGACAAGAAGAGCTTTGGGGTTTTTGCCGGCATCTCGGTCCCGATCGGCAGGGACGTCACCGCTTCGACCGGCGTGGAGCAAGGGCCCGATGGCGCGTCGGTCGTAGCCGATATCGCCAAATCCGAGAAGCTCGAAAATGGCAGTATCGGCTGGCGCGCCAGGACGTCGGAGGGTGATACGGCAGCTCGCGCGGCAGCCGTCAGCTACCGCTCGCCGTGGGCCCGTTTCGAAGCAGGTGTCCAGCAATACGACAAAAGTGTCCGAGGAACCGCCCAGGTCGATGGCGCTGTTGCCGTGGCCGGCGGCGGCGTTTTCCTGGCCAACCGTATCGATGATGCGTTCGCGGTGGTCGATGTCGGCGTTGCGGGTGTCGAGATCCAACATCAGAACAGGCCGGTCGGTGTCAGCAATCGGCAGGGCAAACTCCTGGTGCCCGACCTCAACTCCTACGAACCCAACACGATTTCTATCGATCCCAAGAACCTTCCGGTCGATGCCAATGTCCCAGAGACACGGGAAGTGGTCGAGCCGGCTGATCGCAGCGGCGTCGTTCTTGATTTTGGGGTCTCGGACAAGTCAGAGGCGGCGCTTGTGTCCTTCGTCGATGCTCAAGGCAAGGCACTTTCCGTTGGGGCGAAGGGCCATATCGAAGGTGCCAAGGAGGAGTTCGTCATCGGCTACGAGGGCGAGACCTACATCCAGGGGCTGCAAGCACGCAATCTCACCGCCATCGATTTCGATGACGGCACTTCTTGTCGGGCGGAGTTTTCATATCGGCCGGCCCCGGGCACGCAGGTGGCAATCAGGAACGTGAAATGTCAGTGAAGATCCCACAACGGTTCCTTCGCTTAGTCGTTGCTGGCCTCATCTGCCTTATGCCGGTGGCAGCCTCGGCGCAAAGCTGCAGCTTCGGCGTGTCCGACATGAGTTTTGGACAAGTTGGTACGCTGGGAGGGGCTCAGACCAACTCCACGGCGACGATGAGCGTCAATTGCAGTGGCACGCCAGCAACGCGCATTCTGATCTGTCCGAATATCGGTATTGGCAGTGGTGGGGCAACGGCATCTTCAAGGCAGATGCTCAGCGGTTCCAACATTCTGAACTATCAGCTCTATTCAGATTCCGCGCGTAGCGTCGTTTGGGGCGCATACTTCTGGCCTTATACAGCACGCGCGCCGGCCTTCGCGCTGACGCTTGGTGGTTTGGGTACAGGCACTGGAAGCGCCACGATTTATGGCGCGGTTCTCGGCAGTCAGGGGACAGCCCCGACAGGTAGCTATCTCTCGAGCTTTTCCGGTAGCAATGTCGAATTCCGTTACCGATATACGACATCGAATTCTTGCGGCACCGGAACTGGCACCATCGCGCGGCCGAGCTTCAACGTTACAGCGACAGTTGCCGCAAACTGTTTGGTCGTCGCCCAGAATATCGATTTTGGACCCAAAGGCGTGCTGAGCAATAACGTCGACGCGTCCGGTCAAGTCTCTGTGACATGCACGCCGGGCACAGCTTACACCGTGAGTCTGGGAAATGGTCTAACGGGCACAGGCCCCACTGCGAGACTGATGACGCTTGGCGGTCAGGCGGTCACCTACGGGCTGTATAGAGATACAAATCGCAGCCAGCCGTGGGGCAACACGATCGGCACAAACACAGTGGCCGGCACAGGAACGGGGGCGGCGCAGAATCTCCCGGTATATGGCCGCGTGCCGCCGCAAACGACACCTGCGCCGGGCGTCTACACTGATACGGTGGTGGTTACCGTAACCTACTAAACCCCACGAAGACGCATAAGCACACAATCAGGCAATGCTCGGCCCTATGCTGCTTCATCCCTGGTGCAGCGGCGACGGAAATGGCCAAGCATCTCGTGGATTTCTCTGCATTCGGTTGGGGTCGCATCACTGTGCTGAGCGCAGCCGGCACGCTCTGCTGCTAGCGTAACCCAATGCGCCCGCGTCATCTTCTATGTGGACCGGACCCCGTACGGCACAACATTTGGCGGTGGCACTTGCGAAGGTGGCAGTCGGTTGTTTTACCGAAGACGGTTTAGGTAAAAAATTAGTCTCAAGACATGTTGAAGACGACCCAGGCAAGCAATGCTGATTGAACTACTCCAAGAAAAATAGGACCCCAAGTCGTGCGGGCATTCCGCAATTGCGTCCCGACATAGCCGTCCAACAATTGGAGCAGCGCGGACAGCGCGCTGAGCCAAAGCACCGCAATCAAAGGAGCCCAGACCTCAGCAGCGATGGTGACGATGGCTATCGGTATTGTGCGGGCTAAGGTGTAAAGAGCAAAGATCCGGCTGGATTCCGCTTGCGGTCCGGGGGCAACCAAGGTTGGCCGCACCAGACCGGCGATAGCAAAGAAGGCAACGCCGAGGACGTTGATGATAGTGATCGTATATAGGGCGGTTAGCATGTGCTCTCCTTGAACAGAAATCATCGCCATTGCTGCGCTCCGTGTTTGCAACGGGCCTTATGTCGAATCTCATTTCATAAATCCAATTGATTATTGTAATAAAGGTATATGCACGAAATCGATCTCCGCCGCGTCGACCTCAACCTGCTGGTCGTATTTGAGACCCTCATGCGGCAACGGCACGTCGGCCGCTCGGGCGAGAGTCTCGGCTTGACCCAGCCGGCGGTGAGCCATGCCCTGTCGCGGCTGCGCCACCTGTTGGGCGATCCGCTTTTCGTGAGGCATGCCGGGGGGATCAGACCAACGCCGCGGGCGGAGGCGCTGGATGCGCCGATCGGTCATGCACTAGCAGCTGTGCGCACCGCGCTGGCCGATGCCAGCAGCGTCGCCTTTGATCCTGCTCGCGCGGTTCGCACAGTGTCGATCGGGGCCTCAGACTATGCGGATTTGGTGCTGATGCCGGCCTTCATGGCCGAGGTGCGCGCCTCCGCGCCCGGACTCGATATTCGTCGGCGGCCGACCAGCCGGGAGGCCCTGCTTGGCGATCTAAGGCGCCGCGACATCGATCTGGTGATCGGTCCGCTCGCTGCGGCGCCGAATGGCTTGGTCCTGACGCCCCTCTTCACCGAGCATCTGGTGCTGGTGGCCCGAAAGGGCCACCCGGTCCTAGCCGCCGAGATGTCACTGAAGACGCTCGCCGGGCTCGACCATCTGCTGGTCTCGCTAGGCGGCGATGCGACCGGCAGTCTTGACGAGCGCCTAGGCGAGGCCGGCCTTTCCCGGCGCGTCGTCATGACCGTTCCGAATTTTCTGGCGGCGCCCTTTATCGTGGGGGCGACAGACCTCGTCGCCCTGCTGGCCGAGCGCGTGGCGCGGCGGCTCGCTGACGCCGCAGCCATCGCCATTCATCCGCAACCGGCCCCGGGCTCGATCTGGTCCATCGGCCTTGCGCGTCTGGCCGGTGCCGCACCAGATCCGGCCATAGATTGGATCGCCGCAAAGGCGGCAAAGGTTGCCGCAACAATCTAGGCTCAGGACTCATTGATGAAGAGCCAGAAGATTACGGTTGCTGCGATGCAGATCGCGGACATGAAGGTGTGGGCACATCGATCATAGCGAGTGTGGATTCGCTGCCAATCCTCGAGCCTGCGTTCCGAACACGATATCCTCATCAACGATAATGTTGAGATGTTGAACTGGTAGCCAAGCCGCATTTCCTGTGTCGGAAGCACTCGACAGGACCCCAAGACCTAGTGCCGCAGCGGTTGTTGATTCAGGCCGCCCTGTCGGCGCCTTTCACTTCTCTTCGTAAAAACTGAATGTGCCGCGACCGCCGTGCTTGCTCTGGTAGAGTGCCAGGTCGGCTTTCCGCAACAGGTCGTCTAATGACAATCCATCGTCGGGCGCAACGGAGATTCCGACGCTGGTGCCGATCGAGACCGACTGCCCACACACAGCGAAAGGTTCGTGCATGGCGGCCACCAGACGACGTGCAAGGACCCCGGCATCGGACCGCCGATGAATGTCGGTCTGCACGATGGCGAACTCATCGCCCCCAAGCCGAGCTACCGTATCGTGATCGCGAACCGTGGAACGCAGTCGTTCGGCAACCTGTTTGAGAAGTTCATCTCCCGCCTGGTGCCCAAGCTGGTCGTTGACCGGCTTGAACCGATCAAGGTCCAGACACAAGACCGCCATGGTGCCATCGCGCTTCGTCTTTGCGATTGCCTGCTGCAGACGATCGTTGAACAGCGCCCGATTGGGAAGATCGGTCAAGTGATCGTGGTGGGCCATATGGGTAACGAGTTCCTGGTTGCGCCGCTGCTCCGTCACATCAAGGTATGTTGTTACGAATCCTCCCCCGCTGAGGGGAACGCCGCGCACTTCGAGCACCATGCCGTTGGGTCGCGTCCGTTGATAGCTATGCGGCGTTCGCTGTTTGGCCAATTCCAGCCGCGATGCGACATGATCGTCGATCAAGCCTGGACCGTATTCCCCCCTCTCGGCATTGAAACGGAACAAATTCTCCATGGTCGGATAACCGTTGCGGAACAGATCCGGAGGGTAGTCCAGCATCGACCTTTGCTGGTCGTTGCAGAGAACCATCCGCAAATCGTCGTCGAACAGGGAGATGCCGCCGGGAAAATTGTCGACCACCGCCTCCAGAAGTCGGACTCTTTCCCGCAGAGACTGCTCTGATGCGCTGATATGTTGTGGTTCGCTCGATCCGAAGTCTGTCGGCGCATCCGATTGGCGCAATGCTGGCATAAGGCTTCTCTCGTTGAGGGATGGCTTCCCTGCCAACGAAATACGCCAAAAGTCTTTATATCACGTTTCCCTAAAATACCGCTGTTGCCAGTGGCTACCCGGCCTTCGACTGCAACTTAGAACGACCCGGGAATGCTAAATTAGGGAAGTCAGGTGCGGATTATGGCGCCTATCTGCGCCAAGTCGAGCGGGGCAACATCGTCTTCGGTGGAGCGGCCGATAGGGTGCCGGTGGACTTGGTTCCCGGCCACGCGACCGCCGACCCCACGTGCCTTCCGGCACAGTTGCGAGCCGTCGCGCGGCTGCTGCCGGCAATCGCAAAGGTCGCCGTCATCCGCACCTGGTCCGGCTGCGAAGGCTATGTGCGGGATATGCTGCCGGTCATGGGACGCTCGGCGACGACGCCAGGCTTGTTCCACGCCTTCGGCTTCAGCGGACATGGGTTCCAACTTGAATGACAATTTGCTTTAGCCAAACACAGGCACCGTCGAGCGGACCGTCAAATATTCGAGCTTTTGATTTCATTGACCAATTTCCACCGATTGGCTATTCCATGCTTTTCGCAGACTATCGACAGGACCGGCATGCGCTTGAGCATCCACGTCGGTGATCAGCATGTGTCCGGGCGACACTGTGATCGAAATCGCGAGTTCGGCACGAGCAAGTGCGTCCTGGGCGGTCAGGCTGCTGGCCCAGAAAACAGGGACCTCTCCTTCCAGGATTTCGACCGCATCGCCCCAGTCGGGAGCCATCAAGTCGCTTATGCCGATGATCGCGGGCTCTCCGACATGGATGGGAGAGCCGTGGGCTTGCGGGAAGCGTGCGGTAAGCGCGCGAACCTTGTCGACGTCGCACTGTTTCACCGGCCGCATCGAGACAACCATTTCGCCACCAAACGGTCCGACGCGGCACGTCTCGATTCTGGTTCGAAACTTGGGCGAGGCTTTGCCGCAGCCGATGCGACGGAGTTTCACGCCCTTTTCGGCAAGTGCAGCTTCGACGGTAAGCGAACTGCCGAGCGCGAAAGCGGCGAAGTCATCCCGCCACAGGTCGATAATGTCCGTTTTCTGGCAGATCATCTCCCCGAAACAATAGATGTTGTACTGGGGCGCATCGGTGCGGATATCGATATCACCCAGGCCTGGGAGCAATGGGCTGCCGGTACGGCTCACGCCCACCAAAGGACAGGGCTTCGGATTGCGGACGCAAAACTGATGAAAATCGCCGGCGAAGCTGCGAGGCACAATCGCAACATTGGCCTGAAGCTTGCCGCGCGCAAGCCCTCCCGTATGCCCTTCATAGGCGCCCATTCTGACCAGTCTGCGCAGCCTGTCTGCATCGACCAGTCGCAAATCCTCATAGATCAATGAAGTGGTTTGGCGAGCCATGGATTCCGATGCGTATGCATGTTCAGAGACACGTCGAGAGCGCGTAAGATCATCGACGGGTCAGCCGCTTGTCAAATTATCAGAATCTTTCCTCGTCGATAAATTGTATTTATTGGTCGACCAACCGGCGCCTCTGTTATTATTAGCAATTACTCATAAAGCTTCCGCTCTCATTGACAGCTACGGCAGCCGATCGCTTCTATCTGACGGCCTGCCTCGTGCAAAAAGCCAAGGTCGCGGTTCATGTAGAAGAGCAGGAAAGCCGCATAGAGGACAAAGACGAGGCTGAAAACCAGCGTCTTGACGACCAGCGAAAGCGCAAAAACATTCAGGTGCGGCGAGGCGCGCGCCAGGAAGGCCAACACAATGTCGGACAGGAGCATACTGATGACGAGCGGGAACACGAGGGTCAGCGCCATCATTACAATGCGGTTCAGCAGACCGAGGAAGATTCCGGCTGCATCCTTGCTGAATACGGGCAGAAGTTGGTCGATCGGCCAAACGCCATAGCTGTCGTAGAGGCTGGTCAGGGAAAGTTGCAGGCCGCCGGCCGCGAGGTAGACCGTGACCATGATGACGGCGAGCAAGGTGCCGGTAGCACTCGTCTCATGGGTCATCATCGGATCGATCAGGGTTCCCATCGTGGAACCGCGCTGCAGGTCCACGATATCGCCCGCAGCCTCCGCCGCCCAGAACGGTATGCCCATTGCCAGCCCGAGCGTCACCCCGACAACGACCTCCTTGAGCATATACAGAACGATCATCGTTGTCGTGATGTCGGTGTTCGTCAGCCTGGTCACGATCATCGGAAAGACCGGAACCGCCAACGCCAGAGCCACGCCATTGCGCAGAAGCCCAGATAGCGGCACGCGCGAAAAGATCGGCATCAGGAGCATGAAACCGGTCAGGCGTGCGAGCGCGAAAGCCCCTGCCAGAAGATAGAACTGAAGCTCTCTGACCGACGCGAAGATTGGTTCGACCGGCATCCGCGTGCCTCACCGCGTGACGACGGGGAATTCGTCGAGCGCTGTCGAGGCCTGCTCCGCGATCTGCTGGCCGAGCAACGGGCCGAAGACGATGATGACCAACAGGATCACGACGAGCTTGATCGTCTGCGGCAGCGACTGGTCCTGAATCTGCGTCAGCGCCTGGGCGAGACCGACTAGGATGCCGACAGCCAGCGCCGCGATTATCGCCGGACTGGACGCGAGCAACACCGTCAGAAGCGCGCTTTGGACCTTCGCCAGGATGAAGTCATTGCTCATGCAAACCCCGCGGTGTCAGCCGTAACTCAAGATGAGGCCATGCATCAGCCGCGACCAGCCATCAATGGCGACGAAAAGGAACAGTTTCAGCGGAATCGAAATGAGAACCGGCGAGACCATGATCATGCCGAGCGTCATCAGAACGTTCGCAACAACGATGTCGATGATGAGGAAAGGAAGATAAAGCAGGAAGCCAATCTCAAAGGCGCGGGTAAGCTCCGATGCGACAAAGGCGGGAACAAGGATCGAGAGATCGTCGTCCTTGAGATTTTGCCGCGCCTGTTCCGGCCACAGGCGACTGGTGCCGTCGAGAAAGAACCGCCGTTCTTCCGGCTGGGTGAATTTCATGAGATGTCGCTGCAATGGTTCCCTGACCAGTTGCGCGGCCCTGGCAAGGTCGTCCGTGGTCTGGAACTGAACCTGCCCCTCCTGAAGCCGGCCCGACATTTCGCTCAGCAACGGCGTGGTGACATAGACCGTAAGCACGAGCGCTATTCCGTAGAGCACCAGATTGGGCGGCATCTGCTGGACGCCAAGCGCGTTGCGGACGAGAAACAGCACGACCGAAATTTTCAAGAAGCCCGTCATTGTGACGACGGCCAGCGGCAGCAAGCCGACGAAGCCGACAGCGATCAGAATCCCAAGCAGGTTGGGCGAATTCTCAAGCATTGTCGAACATACGGACGATCCGTACGCCCAGGTTTTCCCCAATCCGCACGATCTCGCCACGACCAACACGCTTGCCGTTGGCTATGATGTCGACAGTCTCGTCCGTCACATCGGCGAGCGGAACGATGGCTCCGGGCGCAAGCTGCCTGACTTCCCCGAGAGCCATTGCCGTGCGGCCGATCTCGAAGGCAAGCGCGACCGGCAACTCGTCCAGGGTCGACTCTTCCAATGTCTGCCCGGATGGCGGCGGCGTGTTCTGATTCATGGTCCACTCCCAATTCGATCCAGCGATTGCAGTCGGCGCGGCAAGCAATTGCGGCCCACCGGCAGTCAAGGTCACCGGCGCATAAAGGCGCTCGGCAATGACGAGTGCCGCCATGCGTTCTTCCTCGACATCCCTGAAAAGCACCACATCGCCGGGCTGCAGGCTTTGAAGCTCGCCAAGGGTGATCGTCAGCGCGCCACGCCGAAGGCAGACCGACAGCGGGAATTCGGCCGGGATCGGGGGCGTCTCTTTGCCGATCTCGTCGAGAAGGCGGCCGATCCGCGCCGCCAGTCCGGCGTCAGTCGTGTTCAACACGCAGTCTATGGTTTCGCCGTTGCCGACCATGACAAAAGCGAACGGGGTTTGCTCCGAGATCGTATCTCTTCGTTCGACCGACGTGAGCGCGATCCTCTCACCCAGCTTGCCCTCGATCCTTTCGAGGTCCTCTTCGAATACGGATTCCAGCAGCAGTGCAGCGTGAGTGGGCGCCAGTCGTTTCATGTCGACCACGTCGTCCGCCTTGGCGAAGGCCCGTTCGACGACAGAAAGCGGCAGGCGCAATTTGGCGACCTTGTCTGCGACGGTGAACGCAATCGTGCACAGCCGCTGGTCCGCGGGGTTCGCCGCCGGCCAGACGGCAGCGATCGCCATTGCCTTCCCCGCGATGGTGATCTGCGCGGGAGCGCGGCGGCGGTAGAAGGCGTTCAATGCCCCCACTTCCACGGCCGCGACAGATTCCAACGTCAGCCGTTCGCCGACACCCGGCAGTCTGGCCGTTTGTTTCACCGATTTTCCGCGCGCTTTCGTTTTTGCCGACGCCAGGGCCTGAGGCATTACACTTCCATATCCACGATCACGGATGGCTATTGTTCTGTAGGCAAGCGCAGCGGAGCGCGTTCCTCTTCCTCGACAAGCTCGGAAAGAGCCAGGCGACGGCGCGCGTTGCGTTTGGTCAGATGCTCCAACAGTCCATCCAGCTTCGTCACGGCCTTCATGCTCGCACGATGATCATTGCGGGCTGCCGACAACTCCTGTTCCCGTCGCTCCTGGGCGGCACCGGCAATCTTCTCGTTTTCGCGCAACTGTTCGGTTTTTCTGGCGGCGACTTCAAAACGCCCCTGAAGCCGATGGAGGCTGGCAGCCTTTACCGGCTGCCCAACCAGCGAACCGAACGCTGCCTCTTCTGCGTCAACCGTGCGCTGGAGGTGTTCAGTGACCGCGGCGGTCGCCGCCTGAACCTCCTTCGCGGCCCGGTGCGCAGCCGCGTGCCTTCTGATCACGCCTTCCTTCGCGCGTTCTTCCCGGCGGCGTCTGAGGTCGCGCAATCGAGCGATCATGTCACGATCTTTCATTGACGATTTCCCGCATGAGTTGGCGCGTCTTCTCGATGCTCTCGTGTGTGGCAGAGGCCTGTCGCAGAAAGGCATTGATGGCATCGATTTTCGCCACCGCCTCGTCCGCCACGGCATCGCTGCCCTTCTCGTATTCACCGACCCGCAGGAGAAGTTCGATATCGGCGTAGCGGGCAAGCAACTCACGCAGGTGGCTGGCGTCAGACCGATGTGCCGGAGGTACAACCGCATCCATGAGGCGGCTTCGGCTGCGCAAGACGTCGATGGCCGGGAAGTGATTCCGCTGCGCGAGTTCGTTCGACAGGAAGACATGGCCATCGAGGAGCGCCTGAATTTCCTCGGCGACAGGATCCAGCGTGCCGTCGCCTTCCAGAAGAACGCTGTAGAGGCTTGTGATGGAACCGACGCGGCCGGGGCCTGATCGCTCGAGCAGGCGCGGCAAGACCGCGAACAGCGAAGATGGAAAGCCGCGACGTGTCGGTGGCTCGCCCGAGGCCAGGCCAATCTCGCGCTGCGCACGGGCAAACCGCGTTATGTTGTCCATCGCAAGCAGCACGTGCTTGCCCTGGTCACGAAAATATTCGGCAATGCTGGTCGCCACATAGGCGGCCTTGACGCGCTCGATGGCAGGCCGGTCGGAGGTCGCGACAACGACGATTGCGCGCTGCCGCCCTTGCGGCCCAAGCTGATGTTCGAGGAACTCGCGCACTTCACGTCCGCGCTCTCCGACAAGGGCGACCACGGCAACATCGGCATCGGTACCGCTGACGATGTCGGAAAGCAGGATCGACTTGCCGACGCCAGGTTCGCCGAAGATGCCGACGCGCTGGCCACGCGCGCAGGTGAGCAGCCCGTCAAGGGCGCGGATTCCGAGCTGGATCGGCTCGGAAATCAAACTGCGTTCGAGCGGAGACGGCGGATAGGCGTTGACCGGATAGCTGCCGGTAATGCCATCCGGCGAAAGCGGCTTGCCATCCAAGGGTTCGCCGAGCGCACTGATCACCCGACCAAGAAGCCCGGGACCAACGGGCACACGCTGGTCCTTTCCGGTCGCAACGACCTCTGTCAGGCTTGAAAGACCGTTCAGATCGCCCAGCGGAACAAGGATCGCCATTTCGTCCATGAGGCCTACGACTTCCGCCTTGGTCGTCTTGCCGGTCCTGGGGTCGACCAGTTCGCATATCTCGCCGATCCGGGCCTCCTCCACGGTCGCATGGATGACCGTGCCGATGACCCGCCGCACACGGCCCTTCCTGGGCCGGCTGGCGTCGTCGCGGAGGGCGGAACGCAGGTTGGGAATGACGGAAGCCAGACGGCGTTCGATATCAACAGCGGGCTCTGTCATGGAACCTGCGCCTTTGACGCGTTCGCGGCAGCGATAGCCTGGAGCTGTGCGTCGATGCTCGCATCGACGACGGCAAAGTCAGTCGAAACGATGCAGGCGCCGGTTGCCAATGCGTCATCAGCGTCGATCTCGACCGTCATGCCGAGAACACCCTCGCGCAGGACCGCGTCCAGCGTATCGCGAACCCTGTCGACGGAAGCGGGATGAACTCGGACTTTCAGATATTTGGCGCGGCGAATTTCAGTCACAGCCTGCCTTGCGGCACTGGCGACAAGCGTGCTGACATCGAATTCTCCAAGCATTCGCCTGACGACATCGAGGGCCAGGCTGATGACTTCGGCTTCCAACCCGCCAAAATAGCGATCCACCTTGACCGCCGTCTCGCTCATCAACCGCGTGGCGTCCGCATCGCCTTGCGCCTTGCCGTCCTCATAGCCCTGCGCATATTCAGCCGCATAGGCTCGCCGAGCGGCGTCACGCAACTGCTGCGCATCGCGTCTTGCTTCATCGAGAAAGGCATGCCCGTCTTGCAGCGCGCGCACCTCGGCAGCGCGCAGGATCCGGGCGTAAGGTCGCCTCGGCACGGCATCGGTCGCTTTGCCAGGTTCGGCCATCGCGTCTAGCTCATCGCTCGTCGAACAATCGCGGGACCGGTCTCGGCAAAGGGTTCGGCTGCCGTCTGATCGACAAGCGCGTGCGGCACCAGCTTGAGGCGTACCCGCATGCTCGTCTCGCCAGGCATCGCCTGACACCAGGCGCCAAGGCAACTCAGGCCGTCGGCATAGACACGGGCGTAAATATCCTCCAGGGGCTCCAACTGCTGCATCGGACCGGTCAGATCGCGGTTGGCCACCGCGAAAGCGCAGAGATCCGCGCCAAGCGCAGCCTGCCACGCGGCCGCTTCGCGTCCAACAATGACAGCGGCCAGACTGCCGGCCCAGTAGATCGCGCCGGCGCGAAGCGCAAGTTCCTCCAGCTCCTCGCCAGAGGACAAGGCGATCGCTCGATCGACCTCGTCGCCCGGCTCTTCGACTGCTGAAGAGAGCCCGTAACGCTCGATCAGAAGCTCAGACAATCGTTCATTCAGACGTCGCGACTGCAGCATGCGCACGCAGGCGGCCTCACCGATCGTGCCGTCAAAGCATTCCGCGAGCCTGGCTGCATCCACATAGGATGCGAGGTTGGACACGAATGCCTGCCATTCCAGGCTGGCCGGTTGCTTCGAGCCGATCTGGGTCATGTCTTCTTCACAGGCATTGCCGAAGCCTCGAGCGCATAGACACCGGACTGTCGGTACCACTGCACGTAGGCCAGGCGGGCAGCCAACGCGAGTATGGCCGCCGCCATGCCGTAGAACAGCCACATCGCGGCGACGATGCTGTCCGGATGCAGCCAGAGGCCGAGGAACGTCGTGAGTTCCGCCTCGCCGGTTCCCTGCTCAGGGGCCGCCGCCGCTACCGGAATGAGGGTGACGGACACATTGTCATAGGTCAGTCCGGCTATACCCTTGGCCACCAGCATCTTGACCTGTGGGATCAGCTCATTCATCGGAACCGATGCGCGATGCCGAATGAAGACGGAGGCGGATGACGGCACCAGTTGCTGTCTCAGCGGATCGTTTTCGGGCAAGACGAGATGAACACGCGCGGAAAGCACGCCGTCTATATCCGAGATCGTCTGCGACAGTTCCTGGCTCAGGCCATAGATCATCGCCGCCCGCTCTTCCACCGGCGAGGACACAAGCCCACCTCTCTTGAACACGTCGCCCAGCGTCTGGAATTCCTGTTTGGGCAATCCGCTTTCATCCAGAATCGCCATTGCTTCGGCGAACCGGTTTTTCTGCACGGAAACCGTCAGTTTCCCATCTTTTGCGGTCTCGCGTTGGGCCGGAATCCCATGGCGCATCAACGTGGCCACGATCTCGTTGGCTTGCCGCTGGTTGAGGTTGGAATAGAGCTCCTCCGAACACGCCTGCAACGCAAGCATGCCGATGACAATCAACGCCACGCGGCATCGATTAAATAGCGTTGACCGCTGCGGCAGGGATGGCGTGGGCACGAACACTCCGTAGCGCTTACTGTTGTTTGATCAGCGTGCTGGTGGACGACGTGACGGCGGTCACGCTGCTCGTTACCACCTCCAGATTGGCGGCTGCCCACATCACCGAAATGGATCGTTCGAGGAGTTGCGCGGCATTTTTTTCCGGGGAATTTTCGCCTTCCTTGCCTGACGGGGCCGCCTTGCCGGCGGCGTCCTGCACCGTGGCCGCATCAGCGTTCACAGGGGCGTTCGCCCGACCAAGGGCCTTCTGGACCTGTTGCATGGTTCCTTCCAACGACTGAACGGCGGAGCCGAATAGTGCCGACGGATCCGTGAGCGCCCCGCCCCCTGTCTTCTCGGCCTCGGCCAGATAGTCGAAGAGCTGGCGTTCGACGATCGGCTCTGTCCTTTCCGGTTTTGAGGATTGTCCAGCCATTGCCGGATTGGCTCCGGACGATGCCTGTGCCACCTGCTGACCTGCCCGTGTGGCGACATCACCGCGCTCAGGCGTGTTGACCTTCGCGGCGTCGTGCTTTTCCTGCTTGGCTCCGACCATCCGGTTGCCAGGCTGCGCCGCCGCGCCGGCGGTGATCTGCTGTTGCGAGCTTATGCTGGTGGTCAAGTTTGCAAGCGTAGCTTCCAGAGCTCCAATCGGCGCGATTTGCATGGACCTGCCCTCCTGTTTCCTAGTTCTTCGTGGCGGAGGGGACATCATACGCCTCCACCTGCCTTCCGCGGAAAACGCGGACCGAAACAACCTTGCCCGGCTCCGGCTTCGTGCCCGTTGCCGCGGGAACTCCGAGCGATTTCCTGACCAGTTCGATGTAGGAGGGTGGCCCCGATACCGAGACGACATCGTCTTGCTTGGAAACCTTTACCGGAAACCTCGGATCGATGACGCCCAGCCGCGAAAGCCGATCTTCCGCACCGGCAGCCGTGTTTGCATCAAGCGGGATCATTTCCGTCTGGATTTCGGCTTCGGTTGCCACGTTCATGACAATGCCGTCGAAATGCCAGACCAGCCCGTATCGATTGCAGATCTCTTCCAGAAACTCGCGGGCCGTTCCCACCGGCATGCCGGCGCTGAGGCGTCCCTTTACAAGCTTGCTGACACGCATGGGCACCCGCATGTTGCGGCCAAGCTCGACCAGCGCGTCTGTCACCGACTGGTCGACCGTGATGTATTTGTAAGGACCGGGGGGCCAGCGCGGTTCGGCAGCGTGTGCGTGCTGCGAGCCAAGGCCAAGCGCCAAGGCCATGGCAAGGCCGCAGGCGGCAAAAGCAGCCCTGGCTCCCGACAACCGATCCGCATGGCAAATACCGCGTCCCGTCAACTTTGGTCCTATTGCAAGCGACTCACGAGTGGTGACCCGCGTCGCTCGCTTCATGGTTGCCCGCCGGTTTTCACTCTATCGCTCACACTGGAGAAATGGAAGTCCAATTGGACTACGTATTAACTTCCCGTGCCAAATGTTGCGAACCACCCGCAACGCGATATGGTGCGCGCTGGAATCAATCACCGGTTCGTGATCGCCGGTTCGATGCTTCGCGGAAGGGGATCGGTCTCGGTGGCGCCAAACAAGATCTCGCTCCCGAAGCTCGATGCTCGCGCAAGCGTTTTTGGAGGCAGGATTCCGATCAGCCCGCGTATCATCCGGAGATTGGGGGCATCGCTTCAGCTCGCCGCCACGTTGATTGCCGCCATGGCGCCATCGCAGGCCCAATCGAACAGCGGTTATGACCCCAGAAGTTGGGCTTACGATCAGGCAAGAAATGTGTTGGTCTCCCCTTCCGGTCGCGACCGGACTTCGGGTGAAGAAATTCAGCCCGGGTGGTCGGCAATCCCCCGGGAGATCGTGACTTTCACCGAAGCTCAACCGAAGGGATCGATCGTGATCGACACCACCGAGCGGCGCCTGTACTACATCCTGGGAGACGGCAAGGCGCTGCGATATGCGGTGGGCGTCGGCAAGGAAGGGCTGGAGGGGTCCGGCCGTGACACGATTTCGAGCAAGAAAGACTGGCCAGATTGGCGGCCGCCCGCCGAAATGCGATCCAGGGAAGCATCAAAGGGCCGCCTGCTGCCCGCGCGCGTCGCGGGAGGGCCGAACAACCCATTGGGCGCCCGCGCGTTGTATATCGCAAACACGCTTTATCGCGTCCATGGCACCAATCAGCCATGGACCGTCGGACAGGCCAATTCGTCCGGCTGCATCCGCATGACCAATAAGGACGTTATCGACCCATATGACCGAGTAAAGATCGGCGCTCAGATTATTGTCCGGCATTGAATCGTGATCCCTTTCAACATCAAGCAGCTCGAAACCTTTCTCCTGGTGGCGACTTTCGGGAGCTTTCGAAAGGCGGCGGAACGCCTGAACACGACGCAGCCGGCGGTCTCCACGCGAATTGCCGGCCTGGAAGAAGCGCTGGGTGCCAGGCTGTTCGAGCGGCAGAGCGGCACCGTCAGGCTGACCGCCGAGGGACAACGGCTGCTGCCACCTGCTCAACGGGTCCTGCGCGTCGCGGAACGGCTGCAGTTGGCGGCCAACTCTCTTTCGGAGACGGCGGGGGTGCTTCGGCTCGGGGTTGCCGAATCCATCGTGCACACCTGGCTTCCGGATTTTCTGAGGGAACTGCAAGCGAACTATCCGCTTGTCGATACCGATATTGTCGTCGATGCGACGACCACCCTGCGCAATGAACTCATGTCCCATCGGCTCGATCTTGCAGTGCTCATGGGTCCTATACTGGAATACAGCATCGAGAATATCGAGCTGCCATCCTTTCCCCTGGTCTGGGTCTGCTCGCCGCAATTGAAATTGCCCAATCGACGCAAGCTGACGCTGAAGGACCTGATGCAGTTTCCAATCATCAGCTATGCGCGCAGCACGAGACCCTACAGCGAGCTTTACCGCAAGCTCACTGGCGAGTTGGAAGAGACGCCGCGCATCTTTCCGGCTAATTCCCTTGCCGCCTCCATCAAGATGACGCTCAACGGTATCGGCATAGCCACTCTGCCCGAGGAAGTCGTCCAAGAGTATACCGCAAGCGGCAAACTGCGCATCGTCGACTGCGAATGGCACCCATCCGACCTGCGGTTTACCGCCTCCTACTCTTCTGAACCATCCAATCCGATAGCGGAGCGGGCGGCGAGGCTGGCCGCCTGTGTTGCAAACGCCTATGCCGCGAGAACCGGCCAAGGCCCGCAAGCCGCCGGACGCTAGACGCTCCGCGCCTGGCATCAAAACAAGTTCTGCATTTTCATCAGACGCTGAACCGCTGCGCTCCAGGATTCGGTCGTTCCTTTCTCAGCCGATCGACGTGGCAGGCAGGTAGATGCGGTCGCCCGAGAAGATCATATCCGGGCTCAGGATATGATCCATGTTGAGCACCACGGTCTGCGCCACATCCGCTGAATGGCTTTTGGCGATCAGGCGAATAGAGTCACCGTTCTTGACCTCGACCCATTGATAGCCGTCCTTCTCCAGCGTTGGATTCGTGCGGCCCTCGGAATTGCTGCTGCCCTCGGGATGGACCTCGACATAGTCGCCGGAAACCCAGCCGCTGTGCATTTCGCCGTCCGGTCCGAAACCCTCGACGGGTATCCAGGCTTCTCCTGACGGATCGGTCGACGGCTTCGCGGTCTGTTCGACGAACGTGCCGGGTTGCAGGACCGTCGCCACCGTCGAAGTCCCGTCAGGATGGGTCCGCAAATTCAGGCCGTCATCCCCCTCCACGACGAGCTGCGGGAAGTCCTGCGGCGGGGTTTGCGTCTCACCTGGAACATCCGAGGGATCCTCGGGTTGCTTGGACGACGCATCGCCATCGGGTTTTTTCGGACCGGGTGGAGGGGCCGTTTTCGGATCCCAAGGCTCCGTGAGAAGGGAGTCGAGCGAGAAGAGAAGCATTCCGACGCCGAAAGTGATGCCCAGAGTCCACCGATCCCACGCACTCCATCTTTTGTCGGACTTTGCCGCCGCCGCGATATCGTCATCGGTTCGCGGCACCGAACGGCGATTCATCCGGTCCGTTCTGATGGCTGACGCCCAGAACTCCGCGCAGCCGAACGTGAACAGGGTGCCGGCGACCGTGGCGATCGGCGCCGGCCAGGAGTGCAGCGTATAGATCGCGCAACCAAGCACATAGCCGGGTCCGGCCAGATGTTCGGCCAAGTTTCGGATCACCGGTCTGCCCGTGAACGACTGCAGCATCGACTTCGTGCCATAGACGACGTTGCCGAGCGAGAACGTGCTGTTGACGACAAGATCCTTGCCCTGGATCATCCCGGTCGCGGCACCTGGCGCCGCCGCAATGAATGTGGCTCCGCCGAGCGCGTTGAGGAATCGCCCGAACGGCTTGTGACCTGCGGTTGCGTTGGGGAAGATTGCCTGCGTGCCGAAAACGACGCCTCGCACGCCAAACGCCACCGCTCCGGCAGTGGCGCTCCATGTTGGGGGCAACGAACTCCACAACATGTAGGAGGTGGTCGACATGCCGCCAAAGGTGGCGAGTGCCTGAGCGTTTTCGCGCATCCTGGCATGGCTGAGCGCCAGATCGACGCTGGTGGCCTGATCCGGCGTCATCGCTTTTTTATGAGTCGCCCGAAAGGTCGTCAGTTGCAGCACGGAGAGTGCGTTCGTCTGATCCCCACTCATCCACTCGAACTGCTCAGGCGTGAACTTGCGGAACTGGCCGGGGCCTATTTCCTCGAACTGTTTTGGTGTCACCGCTTCGATCTGCGGCTGGGTCAGGGCTTCTATGTGGTGGACCGTGAAGGCACCCCATTGATCGCGGGTCAGCACCGGGATCTGCTTCTCGGTCAGCCACGGCACCTGCTCGGGATCGAGCTTCGCCACGTCCAGGGAGCCGATCATGGTTTCAGGGATCGCCTGAACCTGGCGCTCGGTGAAGTTTTTCAGCAATCCAGCTTTGCCGAGATCCTTGAACTGCTCAGACGTGAACTTCGCGACCTGGCCAGGCTTGAACCACGCAACCTGGCGCGCTTCCAAATTCGACACGTCAACGAGTTCGACCATGTCGCCTTTTATCGCCTGCAGCTGTGGTTTCGTCAGGTGCGGGGTCAAACCGGCTTTGCCGAGGTCTCGGAACTGCTGGTCGGTCACATTCCGGATGTGGCCCTCGGCCAGCCAAGGGATCTGTTTCGCCTCGAGGCCCGCGATGTTGACATAGCCTATCTTTGCCTTGGGGATACCGCGCAGTTGGCCCTTGGTCAGAGAGGGCAGCAAGCCGGCCCGATCCATGTCGCCGAACTGCTGTTCCGTCAGCTCGGCCACCTGCTCGCGCTTAAGCCATGGAATCTGGTTCGGCTGGAAATCGCCCATGACGAGATCCGGCACCTGGTCAAGCGGGGTAGCTCTGACGCCATCTCGGGTGAGCGCGTGGCCACCGGAACCGCCTCGTATCCATGGCAGTACGACGGCTTCGCCGGTGTCGGGATCGTGCACCAGTATGTGCGTCTTGTCCGCCAGTTCCGGAGCATCGGCCGGCGCGCGGGGTCCCTCGGAAGGCGGCACATAGACCTGCTCTGGCCCCCTCGGCTCTGTTCCCAGCACCGCCGCGATGATCCCCTTGCCGTTCTCGTCCTCGAGCCGCAGGGTCCGGCCCGGACCGGTTTTGGTCGTCGCAGATTGGAGCTGCGATGTTGCCGAGGCCGGTTTGTTGTGTCCCAAGATGTTGCCGATGATCCCCGCATCGTCGAGCGCCCGCTGCAATTCCGCGGAAGGCGGCGCATCGAGGAAGACCCAGCGCGGCTGATAGCCGGGGTTTTCGTTGCGCAGCGCCACATCCTTGTTGATCTGCTCCTGCAGTTTCGGCGTCAGCGGAACCTCGCGCATCTGGGCAACACCGTTGATCGTCGTCCAGCGGTGGTAGGTCTTCACCTCGATCGCCTCGATTTCGTCCTGGCTCTTGAACACAGGTGAATCCACATATCGCCCACCTTCGCCAACGACAGGATGGGGACCATCCGGATTGGCCGCGACCGGGAAATGCGCTTCTCCAAGCGACCCATTGAGTTCGCGCGTATAGACCTCGCCGGCTTTCCACTTCTCAGGCTGCCGCATGTTGCGGACCTGCTGCAGCGAATAGGTGGTTGGCGGCGCCGCCTCGATTGCCTTCCTGGCTGGCGTTGCCGCCGGCGGCACGGTTTCGCCCTGCGGCTCTCCCTGACTGCCCGGCACATGGTCCTCGGAGGCACCGCGCACCCACGGCAGGACGTATGCTTCTCCGGTCTCCGGATCGCGGAACAGAATATGCGACTTGTGCATCAACTCCGGTTCGTCGCCGCGCGCTGGGGGCCCGTCGGCGGGTGGCACATAAACCTGCTCCGGGCTCCTCGGCTCGGTGCCCAGCATTGTGGCGATGATCATCCTGCCGCTCTCGTCCTGAAGCTGCAGGGTTCTTGGCGCGCCGGCTTCGGCTGCCGCGCCGGTCTCGGCGGAAGCTGGTTGCCCAGCCAACGCCGCATTGGCGACGCCGGCGGCCCCGTCCTGCCTCGGCGCCGGGTTGGCTGCCGGGGGCACCGGCCGTCGAAACGCCAGAGGCCTGGCTGAAGGCGAAGGAACAACCCCATGCTCACGATACCAGCGCGCAAGCGGTTGCTGCTGGTCGCCTGGTGCCAGATAGACAAATTCCGGCGGAGGCATCTCGGATGGTTTTGCCTGTGTCTTGAGGAAGTCACGGACGGCGCTCATCGCGCCAGGTGGAATGAAAGCTTCATCCTCAAGTGACAGCAACGTGGATTGGCGGAACGCCTCAATATCGGCCTTCTGACTGGGTGTGGCGGTAGTTTCGATTTCATCCAGCCATTTTGCGAACGACGCCTGGCCGCCTCTCGGAAATGCGAGCCCTCCCCCCCTGTCAGCACGCTGGTCGAGTTCATGCAGCCAGCGTGGAACCGCTATTTCCACAGGCAGTTTATCGTCGAAGGCAAATTCACGTCGAACGAAGTCGGCCTTCGCGACGATCGGGGCGACCTCAGGCAAATTCGTTCGGTAAAAGAACCTGATTTCGCCCGTGAACGCCAATGGCAATTGGAGGAACGGGACCGAGGGCACGCGCAACTTGAGGGCCGGGCTCCGCACCGCGAGCGTGAGGTCAACTGTCGCCGCGACAGCCTGACGCTTGCCGAAAAGGTTGACATAGATCGGACCACCCGAGCGAACATAATGATTGTAGGGCGCAGGCAATTTACGCAGCAGAATGCGATCGGGACTTGGCAGGAATTTGTGGAATGCCTCGTTGACGATGACCTCGAGCCGGCTTGCGCCGGCATCCCACACGCGTCGACTTCTTCCCGTGAGATCGACAATTGTCTCTCCCAGTGCCAATCCGGGAACAGCAGATTGCCGCATCCCGCTTTGTGAGCCAGGAATGAACAATATCGATTTCTGGGCATCGATTTCTCCCGACGCCACCAGTTCTCGGATCGTGCTCATGTCGGGATTGTCGGCAAGAGCCTCCGCCGCATGTTTGTCGTTCACGACGAACTGGGCCCTCAGTCGGAGGCGATCAAGTACTCCCTTGTTTGCGTCGACGAATTCCGAGTTGACGATCGTTCCCTTGGGCAATGTTGCGTTCATCGCCACTTCGTAGCGCTTCTCGACGCTTAGCAAACTCGTCAGATAATACTTGTCTTCCAGGTAAACCTTCCGATAGGGAACGTCGCCGTCGAACTCTAAGAATTCTGTCTTGCCGTCCGCTGTTTGACGCAAGAAGTCGCTTTCCCCGTCGTTCAAAATTGCCGACTTTGAGCGAAGGGCCAGGCTGAATGTGAGCTCCACGGCCCAACCCTTGTTCCCCGCCGGACCGGCAAGACGGGCAGAACGCGGCATGACCGTGAAGACAGAGTCCGAGGCTTCGCCGAACAGCCTTTGATGTGCTGCGTCGAGAAGATCCTGCCCTTTGAATTGAAAGGCCGTCTGGCGCTGAACTTTGAGGCCGAGTTGTGCGAGCGTGATATTGCGATGCTCGTTGGGGCGAATGGAGATCCCCAGTTCTTTGCCGAAAGTGTAGCGCGCCGGTTCGAGCGACCGGTATTTGACGCTGTCCGCAAATGACTGCCCAAGGGCACGATAATTGGTGCGTGTCCCGAAGCCCACCATGTATGACCGCCAGGTCGGCGATCCTAGTTGGAGTGCCTCAGGCATACCCGGGATCGAATGGAGAGCAAGATTTATAGGATCGGAATTGACCCGGACTCGTCCCAGCGCGGATATCCTGAAATCTCCCCAGCTCTTGTGTTTGGCCGGCTTGACGCCCGCCGGTGGGTTGGCGCCAGGAGCTGCGCTTTCGTTCACTGTCCTCCGCAGCGTTTCTGGAATGCCATCGGGACCATAGCGTTCGGCCAACTCATGGCTGGAATAGTAGCTTTTCTCCTGCTCGTAACGGGTCACGAGCTGTTCGGTGGTCAAGCCGTCGAGATAGGCCGAGGGTGTCTTCGGATCCTTGCCACTGGTGTAGACATACCCGCTCGTGTCGCGTTCGGGCGCGCCGGTGAAGCTGCGCGTCTCCGGGTCCCATACGAGATGCACGGGACCGTCCGTCCCGGTCGGCGTTTTCGACACGATGATGGGATCGCCGCCAGCGGGATTTGGGCTTCGCTCGGCCGAGCCATCTGGATCGTGGCCCGGCAGCATCGTCGGGTCATCGCCTCCGGTGGCGTCCGGGGCTGGCTCATGCAAGACGATCGGCCGCGACGGCTGGCCGTCCCCTGAGGGATCATTCTTGTCGCCCGTGAGTGGCGGCAGGTTCTGACTCTCTGACTCGCCGGCCGGCAGCGCGCGCTGGCCGGTTGGATTGCCCGCGTCCGGCGCGTTGCGGAAACCTTCCCAGGCAGCGAAACCGGGCTCCTGCTGGCCGCTCGTTTCGCCGAGCACCTCGCCGTCGATGACGATCTCATTCGGATCCGGCATGACCTGCTCGCCGGTGGGCCTGTAGACACCGTCCGGGCCCATCTCATAGACGGCCCGCGGTCGCGGCCCCGAATCCGGTCCGCCCGGCGGTGGAAAGCCCGACGCGGGAGCCCCGTCGCTGCCCCGAGGGCCGGCCGCTCCAGGCATATTGTAGAGCAGCGAGCGGCCGCCCAGGCCGGTGCCGACCGCGCCGGTACCGATGCCCATGATGGCGTTCGCAAGTTCGGCAAATGACATTTCGCCGCCATGGTTGGCCAGATCCTCCGCCGATCTGGCAAGCACCGGAACACCCGTGACAACGCCCCCGGCATCAAGGCCCCACGCAGCGGTAGTCAGCTTGCTGCCGCTTTGCAGATAGCTCGCTGCCTGTTCGGCATAAGAGGATTGCGTTACGTTTACGCGGAGTTTGCCAATGCCCCAACTAGCATCGCTCATGCGCGCCATTCCGAATCCGCCTGCGAGAGCCTCGGAGGTGGACAAGCCGGCCCTTGCCAGGCCAAACGTGCGCAGGGCACCGGCTCCTACGGGCAGGAACGCAGTCACGCCGGTCGCGATGTTCCAGGCCGACTGACTATCGAAGTCGCCGCCCTGAAGGAGGTGCTCACCTTCCTTGTACAGAGTCTTGCCGCCAAGAGCCGCGCCGGAGGTGATCGCGATAGGGATGGCCCATTGACCGCCTGGAACGAACGAGACGATGGTGGCGGTGCCGGCCACGATGCCAAGACCGATGTCGGTGGCCTTGTCCCAGAAATCCACCTTGCGTGCGTCGGCGACCTCCACCTCGTCGAGCGAGAACCCATCGGCGCCGAGTTTCATGTCGCCGCCCTTGGCCAGGATCAGCTTGCCGTTCTCGCTGAAGATGCGGTTCTCATGCTGGAATTCGTCGAAGCTGCCGTAGTATTTGCCGGAGCTGTCGACGTAGCCGATTTCTTTTCCATCGTTCTTGATCGCGAATAGTGCGGTCGACGATTCCACCCCGCCATCAAGCGCGAAGATCGGCACGACCTTGACCTCTGCGTTTTCGCCGGCACGGTCGGTGATCTCATCTGTAACCTTTGTGACCCCGTCGCTCGATTCATCGAGACCGAGTGTGCGGGCAACCGTCCCCCTGAGTTCCCCAGGCTTGTATTGCTTATATTCGCCGGTGACCCCGTTGTCGTACAACTGCTTGAGCTGGACCTGGTAGCCGGCGAGCGCCTGATCCCTGTGTTCCTCAAAGTACGTGTTTTTGAGCCGCGCCTCATGCTCCTCGTTGCCATATGTCAGAAGCTTGGAGTTGCTTGCATAGAAACCGTACCAATCGCGCGCCGCCACCATCGCTGGGCGGACATCCTTTTCCCATGTCTCCAATTGGGTCTTTTCGGTTTCTGCCAGACCCCTGTCGATTTCCGCGGCCGCTACTTCGGGATGCACCCATAGCCACTGGCCATTCATCTCGATCCGGACCGACTTGCCACTGGCACCGATTGCGCCCGCTCCTTCCTTCTCGTAGGCATTGGCAACCTCGGGTGCGACCCAGAGGTCGCGGCCGTTCACCGTGATCTTGACCGGCTTCTCGCCTGGCTGAAGCGTGCCGGCGGGCGCGTCGACGGTTCCCCCGCCGTGCTCGGTGATCGCCTTGTCGCGAGCCGTCGTCGCGTCGACGAGCTTGGTTTTCGCGTCTTTCAGCTGTGCGTCAAAACGATCGACCTGCACGCCGACGATCTTGGACTTGGCGGCCGCCAGCGCCGATTGCGAACCTGTTCCATAGGGCGTGCAGACCCGCGCCGAAGTCGAGCTCTGCGTCGACGCCAGCAACTCCTGCCATTGCTTGTTGAGCGGATCGTTGCGGAAATCGTCCCTGATCTTCTTGTCGTTAAGATCGTATGTGAGCGCATATTTCAGGACCGGCGTGTCATTGCCGTGTTCATCGGTGAAAACATCATTCTCATAGGTGTTTACGAGATAGAGCTGTCCATTTTCCTCGATCACTTCCTGCGATTTCAGTTTGCCGGTGAAGTCGCCCGCGCCGTTCGTGTAGCCGTCCCAATCAAAATGGTGCGGATTTCTTTGCATCGCTCGCGCGACCAAGGCCTGCTTGATCGGCTCGACATCCACGGCAAGGTCGGCCGCATTTTTTTGCGCAACTCCAAATTCCTCATACGCCTCAGCCAGGGTCACCTGGCTGGCTGCCCCCTCCTGCAGCCCTTTAAGGCCCTCGAGCCGACCGCTGATTTCGGTATACTCGGGGCTTCCGGGTTTGGCCTCGGCAAGCTTCAGCTCTGTGGCACCGACCATCTGGTCGATCGTGGCCTTATTGCCTCGCGCGGTATGCAGCGCGGCGTTGATCAAGAGCTGCGTGACCCCGGCGTGCTCAGCTTTGCCCTGCAGGTTGATTTCCTCGCGGGTGGGCCCGCCGGGAGTCCCCACGGCCGGCTTGCTCGGATCGCTGAGCACCGGCAGCGTTGCCTGCTTATCAATAGCATCGAGAAGGCTCTTCTCGCCCGCTTCGTACTCAGCCCTGGCAGTGGTGGCACTTTGAAGCACGTTGTTGGCGGTGGTCAGTCGCTTTTGCGCATCGGCCAGCGTGCCTTTCGGCTCCGGGGCCTGCCATTGCAGTCCATAAGGCGCCAAGGCCTCGTCGAGCGTCGTCTCGGCACTCTTCATGGCTCCCTTATATTCGGGATCCAGCGCATAGACGTCGAGCTGGGCCCCGCTCTGCTCAGGCTTTGCCTGTGCTTCGCCGAGACGCGCTATCACAGCGTTCTCGGCGGCGATCGCCTTGGCAACTTGCGGATCGAACCATTGCCAGCTCCCGTCGACCATCAGCGGCACCCATTTGCCGCCTGACGGAGCCGTAGCCGACGGCGGATCGCCGAACGGGCCAACCGATGTGGCGGTGCCGTCGAGATTCGGCGTGGCAGGCTTGCCGCCACCATATTGCTTGATCGCATCCTTTACTGCTTGCTGCTTCTCTGTGACTTCTTGGGCAAGCTCGGGACTTGCCCCGCCGAGCACCCCTTCCAGGGTCGTCTTGAGAACCGTGTCGGTCTTGGCCTGTTCGGGATCCTTGCTCTGCGGATTGATTGCCAGCAGCAGTTCGGCCAACGCCTGCTGCGCCGTGCCTGCCTCGATCTTCAGGTCACTCCCGGTGGTGGTGTTGTGCAGCGTCATGCTGCCATCGGGCCTGGTGGTCAGCGTATAGCCGTTGAAGGTGACCTCCACGGTCGTGCGCGTACCGTTGTCGATGGTGATTTTTTCGCCCGTATGGATGGTGTCCGGGTCGCGAGACGAGCTGAAAAGCTCCGGGTTCGTCTTTCTAAGATCCTTCAGTGTCAAGCCATATTGCTGCGCAATCCGAGTCAGGTTGTCGCCGGGCTTGACCTCGTACTCGACGGCCTTGCCGCCATTGATCTTCTCGGTGGTGGTGGTCGTCACCCGGCCGTCCTTGTCGGTGACGATCTTGGTCTCGGTCCCTGTTTTCGGATCGACGATGGTGGTCGTGGCCTCGCCCGTTTTGGTGTTGCGTACACTGCTGCGGGTCCCGCCGTTGCCATCGACGGATTGCGAGGTTTCCTTGCCATCGGCCGTGGTTACGACGGTGCGTTCGTCATGCTGATAGTCGTGAGAGTAGACGGTCTTGTCGCCGCTGTGCGGGTCGACGACTTCGACCGACTGCACGTCGCCATTGCCGCTTGCCGCTGCCTGCGTCTTGATCTGATAGCCCGCAGCCTGCAATTCGGCGATCACCTGCTGGCTTGTGAGGCCATGTTCCTGCGCGATCTGGTCGATGCTTTTCCCGTCGGCAAGATCTTTCTTGATGTTCTGCGTGCTTGTGCCGCCTGGATCCTGAGCGGGCGCCAGGATGGTCTTTTTGCCATCAGGACCGGAGACGGTGGTCACGGGAAGTGACGGTCCGCGGCCCGGCGTCACCGTTTCCACCGAAGTTTGATTGGGCAGCGACGTTCGCTCGGTGACGGTACCCGTGCCGAGGTCGTCTTCATACCGCGTCGTGATGGCGCCGGTGTCGGGATTGTAGCTGCTGGTCTCCTTGCGGCCGAGCCCGTCGCGAACCGGGGTGGTGGTCGCGGTGCCGTTGGGCTGCTGCACGCTCGTATAGTAGCTGTCGTGTTGATAGTCGTAATATTGCGTGACGGTGCGGCCATTGGCATCCGTGATTTTCGTCGTCAGCACGTCGCCATTGCCGCTCGGATCGGCGGTCGATACGGCCATGCCGCCAGACCTGAGCGCGGCAATGACCTGGTCGCGCGTCATGTTGCGGGAAGAGGCGATCTGGTCGATGCTCTTGCCGCCGGTGACGTCGTTGACGATGGTGCGGGCAGTCGTCGCTTCCGCGGCGTTGTCTTCGGGCTTGTCTCCCTCAAGTTTCACCGGCGTCAGCGTGGGTGCTGCGAGATCCGTCCGCACATAGACCGCCGGCGTTACCGTCGTGCCGTTGCCAGATGTGCCCGTGTTGGCGTTCGCAGCCGGCGCTGCCGGAGCAGTGACCGGCGGCGGCTGAAGGGAGCTCAGTTGCGTGTTGACCTGCGCCAGTTCCTGGCGGGCCTGCGCCGCCCAGTCACGCTCGCCCATCCTGTTGGCGAGCCTGATCTGCTCCCGGAGCTTCGCCGCCTGCGCCTCCAGCCGCGCTATCTGCTCGGCGTTTGCCGTGGCATTGACCTTTTGCGGCTGGACGGGCGGCTTGTTGAGCGTTATCGGGCGAACCATCTGGACGACCTCCGGAAATCACTGTTGCCGGCAGCTTGGCCGCCGGCACGCCCACCCGATCGCACCCTTTCGGATGTTATCGAGGGGGCTTCCAATAAATGCCGAAAGCGGCAAGCTGCTCTTCCGACTGTTTTACTCGTTCTGCGACATCCTTTTCGGACCGCACTGCCGTCAGTGCCGCCAGAAGTTCGACGGCGGCGAACGCCGGCGCCATGCTTCGGAAGAACGACTGCGAATTCGACGTGACGATGATTGTCTCCCGCGCGATCCGCGTCAGCGGAGACACGCTGCTGTCGGTGATTGCCACCACGCCAACACCCTGCCGAGCCGCCTGGCGCGCCACGTCGATGGTCGTGCGTTCATAAGGCGACATGCCCACAGCCAGCAGCACATCGCCACGTCCCGCGTGCTGGAGAGCGTCCAGGCCCTGTCCGGCCATCTCGCCGACAAGCGTTACCTTGCGGTCACCGCCAGCCAGAAACGACATGACGTGAACGAAGTGGCTCGCGACCGGAGAGGCGGAGCGTGAACCGAGACCGAAAAGATCGCGTGATCTTGCAAGCAGGTCGGCGGCGGCGATGAACTGCATGGCATTGCCGTATTCGCCAAGACTTGAAATCTGGGCCGCGAGCGTGTCGGCAACGACGCCGACGGTAGAGTATCCAGGGGCGCCATGCTGCCTGATATCCTGGCGCGCCGGCTCACCAGCGACCGTCTCACGCAACGCGCGCGCATAAAGGCTGCGCATATCCTCGTAGCCTTCAAGGCCAAGCCATCGCGCCAGCCGCATCATCGTGCTGTGCGAAACGCCGGCCTGGTGCGCCTGCTCGCGCATCGACATCAGCGCGACATCCTTGGGATGATCCAGCACGAAACGCGCGGCCACCCGTAGCTGCGGCGGCATATTCTCGAACCGTTCGACCAACAACTCGGCCAAAGGACCTTTTTCCATTCTGACATACCCCATTCACCCGGCGCGGAGATTACTCCTTGAGCGCCCGCGACGCAACAGTTGGAACCTTTATGGCTCAAATATTCCAAATGGACTTTCATTTTCGATCATGCTGTCTTAAGCTTCCTTCGCAACGTGCCGGATCGCAGCGTTGCGAGTCCGCAGTTTGCAACTTGAATAGTCCCTCAAGGAGACAATGATGGCACCTACCCCTCCCATTACGTCCGGCACTGCAGGGTCGCCGGAACAGAACCTGGACAAGATGATCAAGCACCAGGAGCGCATGTTTGGCCTGGAGATCACGAAAGAGATCGCGAAATCCCAACATGACATGCTGATGAGCACTGCGAAGACCCTCGGTCAGTCGGCTGAGAAGGCCTGAGGTAAGGATTCTCGCACCCATACGCCGCCGCAGCAACCGGCGGCGTACTTGCGCGGCAGAATCTTTGAACGCCGTCGTCGCTGTATTTGAGATCGTCATCGGCGGGAGATGAAGTGGCATGACCGATAGTCCTATCGGCAGATATCTGGATGCGGCGCCAGCGCGCCTCCTGTCAATTATTGCCCCCTCCCCGGCGACCGGACATTCCATTGCGCTCAGCGTAACCCAGGGATTTCACGCCGGCGCCGAACTCAGCCTGGTCGAGCCGCTATATACGATCGGCTCCAGCACGGAGTCGGACATCGTCCTCAGGGATGGCGGCATCGCACCGATCCACGCGAGGCTGCGGCGGAGCGGTAGCCAGTTTGAAGTCGAAGCCGTCGGCGGTGATGTCACACTGGCCACCGGCGAGACCATCCGTGAGGGACATGGCAGCCGCTGCAGGCTGCCGCTGACCATAAGTGTCGGTGACGCCCGTATTCGGCTGGTCAGTCCGGAACGCCCACCGAACAGGTGGTCCGTTACCAATCGCCCTCTCCTGGTTGCGGGCAGCGTTCTCATCGCGGTATTCGCTGTTTCCGTTGCCGCGAACGGGTTCTCTTTCGCTCAGCCCGACATAGGCGAGCAGGTATCTTCTCCGGACGTCAAACCGATCAGAATGGCCTTTGCCGGTGAGGCGGGGCAAGAAGTGCTGGACGATTCATCACCGGCACGGATACAGGGCGCCGCCGAGGCGGAAAGCCAGCTCAAGCTGCGTCTCGAGCAATCCGGCATGAGCACATTGACGGTTCAGCAATCACCCGGACGCCTCGTGGTCTCGGGAATGATCCCTAATGAAAAGAGCGGCGTCTGGACGGAAACACAATCCTGGTTCGATGAGGCGTTCGGCGCCCATATTACCCTCGTCTCCAACGTCATGATCGGCAACGCGGAGCAGGTTCCGCGCCTGACGCTGCAGGCAATCTGGTATGGCGAGCGGCCATACGTCATCGCAGCCGACGGCGCACGCTACCACGAAGGTGCATTCACGAATGACGGCTGGACCATAAAGCACATCGGCGAGACGGAACTCCTCCTGACCAAGGGCGGCGCCACGGTCGCGCTGAAATATCCGTGAACCGCCGGCTTGAAGGGCCGCGGTTCGACACGGCAAGGGTGGATAGTGCCGGCCGCGAGGTACGGCAGGCGGAAGGTGTGCGCGGCCAGGCAATCAACCGGCGGCGGATGAATGGCGTCGACAAAGCCGCAAACCGTGCTCAGGGCACGAAGTCGGCGGCTGGTGCGGAAAAGCCGGAAGCCGCGGAATTCCAGTCCTCTCTAGGCCCGGCCGAGCAATCGCTTGACGAGATACTCATCAACTTCGTCATGCCCAGCATTCCCGAGCCAGCCATCCTGCGTCGCTCCGTACCCATTCTCCAGCATTTTGTAACGCACCTGGTCCCCGACCTTGAGGGCGGCGAGCAGCTCAAGACGCTCGCCAGAACGCTGATGGAGGATGAGATCGAGCGTCATCGCGATCTGCTTGGTCGCATGCAGGAAGGAATCGAAATCTGACCGACCCGCATGACACCGTGCACCTGCTGCATGTCCTGGGCTATCTCTACGGATGTCACGGGCAGGCAAAACGGGGCGCGGCGTACATGCTTATCGCTGCACAGCTCGCGCCGGGAAATGCCGGTGTCCTCCGGACATTGGCGCACCTGCTCATACTTGATGGCGAGGCCGAAAAGGCGCTTGCCACCATCGCCAGGCTGGAGACCTTGGAAGGAATGGGCCACCCGGCGCTTGCATTGCTGAAGAGCCGCGCCTTGCTCGTGGCCGGGCGCAAGACCGAGGCGCGCAGTGCCTTGCTGAGCTTCCTGTCGCAACGAGGTGTTTGAATGACCATGTCGGAGCGACTTCTCCAATTCCTCGCCAGGCTTTCACGCCGCAGCGACCTGGTCATTGCCGTCCTGATGCTCGTCGCAGTGGTGATGATGCTCATTCCATTGCCGACGTTTCTCGTCGACATTCTCATCACCGCGAATATCGCCATCAGCGTGCTTATCCTGCTGGCCTCGTTTTATGTTTCCCATCCGCTGCAGTTCTCATCGCTGCCGTCGGTCATCCTCATCGCCACCTTGTTCCGGCTGGCGATCACGATCACCACCACGCGACTGATCCTGCTCCAGGCCGACGCTGGCGACATCATTACCGCCTTCGGAGCCTTCGTCGTCGGCGGCAGCATTGCGGTGGGCCTCGTCATCTTCCTGATCATCACCGTCGCACAGTTCATCGTGGTGGCGCGGGGCGCCGAACGCGTCGCCGAGGTGGCCGCGCGCTTCACGCTCGATGCGTTGCCGGGCAAGCAGATGAGCATCGATGCCGAGTTGCGAAACGGCGACATCGATCAGGCGGAGGCACGCCGCCTGCGCCAGCAGCTGGAGCGCGAGAGCCAGCTGTTCGGCGCGATGGATGGCGCCATGAAGTTCGTCAAGGGCGACGTCATCGCCGGAATCGTGATCATCCTGGTCAACCTTGTCGGTGGTTTCGCGGTCGGAACGCTGCAGCACGGCATGTCGCTGGGGGACGCGGCCGCGACCTACTCGCTGCTCACCGTGGGCGATGGGCTGGTCGCGCAGATACCGGCACTGCTCGTCGCCGTGGCCGCCGGCACGATGGTGACGCGCGTCGGCAGCGCGGACGGCACCGGCGATCTTGGCCGGCAAATAACCAGCCAGCTCCTGCGGGACTCCCGCGCGCTCGCACTCGCCGCGGTGATCATGGTCGGCCTTGCCCTGGTGCCAGGCTTCCCTTTCATCGTGTTCCTGATCCTTGGCGCCTCTTTCGGAGCGGGCGCCTATGCAATCAATCGCCGTACCGCCCAGGAATCCGAGCCTCAAGCCACCGGCCAGATCGCCGGGCACGAAAAACCAGGGAATTCCGCGTCGCTTTCGGCCATTGCCACCGGAACGCTGCCTTCTTCCTACCGCGTCGTCGTACGCTTCGGAACCGAACTCGGACAGTCGATTCCGGAACCCGAATTTACCACGCTCGCCGACGGCGTTCGGCGCGAACTCTTCGGCGATCTCGGTGTCGACGTTCCGGCGATCGGCATACAGGTCGATGAGATGCTTTCACCACGAAGCCTCCGCGTCGATCTGGAGGGTGCGCCCATCCTGGATGCGGAAATTCCCGCCGACCGTGTTCTTGTCGAAGCGGACGCAACGCATCTCGATCTGCTCGAGGTAACTTATGAGAAAGGTGCTTCGATTGCAGGCCAGCGCAAATTCGTGTGGGTCGATGACAGCCACGTCCCGACGCTGAAAGGAGCCGGCTTCGCCTTCTGCACTGCCGCGGAAACAGCGGCCAAATGGACCGAAAATGCACTGCGGCTTTATGCCGGCCATTTCGTCGGAATCCAGGAGACACGCCGGCTCCTGTCGGACATGGAGCCGGATTATGCGGATCTCGTCAGACAGGCACAGGAGATCGTGTCGCTGCAGAAGATCGCTGAAGTGCTCCGCCGGCTTGTCGGCGAAAACGTGCCGATCCGCAATCTGCGGCTGATCCTCGAAGCATTGATCGAATGGGGCCAACGCGAACAGGACGTCGTCCTGCTGACGGAATATGTCCGCACATCCCTGAAACGCCAGATCAGCTTCCGCTCCGCCGGTCGCAACAACATCATCGCAGCCTATGTCCTGCAGCGGTCGGCCGAGGATATCCTGCGAAACGCGGTGCAAAGCACTTCGACCGGCACATTCCTGAATCTTTCCGACGATGACGCGCAGGCCCTGGTGACCGAGATCGAGCGAGCCCTGTCGCAGAACTCGACAGATGTATCGCCGGTGGTCCTCGCCGCGATAGATGTACGGCGTCATATGCGCAGCCTGCTCATGCACAATGCCATCGAGCTTCCGGTTCTGTCCTTCCAGGAACTGGCGCAGGAATTCAATGTCCAGCCGTTGGCCACGATCGCCGGGCGCTCCGGCAGGGCTGGCGCTCGCAACGTCTCCCAGTCGCTGCCATCGGCCCAGGCGAAAGCCGGGCAAGAGGCAGCCTCATGATGCCAACCGGACGGATGGTGACAGTTGGGGAACCCACATGCTCAGGAGGGGAACGGCATGACAATCCACGATACCGCAGCAGGCGTTCGGTCCGCCGCTTTCGCCGGGTGGACGCGCTGGCTGGCTATCGCTACGGTTGGCTTCCTGCTGGCGTTTCTGCTTCCACTGGTCGATGCGACAGCACAGAACGCATCGCCATTGCCGAGCAAGCCAACGCTCGACCTGCCGGTCGGGCAAGGACGTTTGTTGCGGTTCAATGATCCGGTCGAATCCGTCCTGATTGCGGACACCACCATCGCGGACCTCCAGATCGTATCGCCGAGCATAGATAACGACTGGCAAGAATACGACATGCTGCCGCATATCCACCTCTCCGTATTCAAGCCCGCCCCACCTGACAGTGCGGTAAGATTGCAACATGGCCGAAGAAGCTGAGGAAAAGAGATTACCGGCGTCCGACAAGAAGCTTCGCGACGCCCGCCGCAAAGGCCAGGTTTCGCAGAGCCGCGACCTGGTCTCCGGCTTCACATTCCTCGCAGCGCTCGCGTATCTCTATTTTTCCTGGCCGATGCTCTTCAGGCGCTTTTCGGAACTCGTGCAGACCGTGACCTTGCCTGGCGACTCGTTCGGGGAGGTCAGCTTGCGGGCCATCCGCCATTCGTTCTCGTTGCTGATGCTTGCCACATTGCCGCTGGTCGGCATCGTTGTCGTTTTCACCGTGGCCTTCGGCATGCTGGGCACGTTCGGGCCAGTCTTCTCGTTTGAACAGCTCAAGCCGCAGTTCGATCACATAAACCCGGCGAAGGGACTTCAGAAAATCCTGTCGCTGCGCAATGTCATCGAGTTCACCAAGGGCCTGATCAAGGTGGTGTTGCTGGCAAGCCTGTTCGTATTCATCCTGGCCGCGTGGCTGCAGCCGCTCTTCGATGCGCCAGGCTGCGGTCCGTCATGCCTGGAGCCGATTATCAAGGCGGTGCTGACACCCCTTGGTGCTGCCGCGGCCCTGGCCTTTGTCGTTATCGGCTTGATCGATGTTCCCATTCAGCGTTGGCTGTTCCTTCGCGACATGCGCATGACGACAACCGAATACAAGCGCGAACACAAGGATCTCGAAGGAGATCCATTGATCCGCCATGAACAGCAGCGACAGCGGCGTGAAGCGGTGATGCAACCTGCGAAGCTGGGCGTGAGGAATGCGGTCATCGTCTTCGTGTCCGGTGACCGCGCGGTGGCTTTGCGTTACGTCAAAGGCGAAACGCCGGTGCCGACGGTTGTCGCCAAGGGTCAGGGCCGCGCTGCCGATGAGATAAGGGCTCAAGCGCGCCAAGCAGGTATTCCCATCGTCGAGGATGCGGCCGCCGAGGCGCTCTTCGAAAATGCGAACACCGGGTCCTATATCGGCCAGCAGGTGTTTTCGCCGGTCGTTCGCCATCTCGTCCGGCTCGGGTTGACCTGATGCAAGAATCCCTGCTGTCGTTCTTAAATATCGTTGCCGCGAGCGATCAATCGGGGACAAGATGGGCGAGCGGCGCGCCGTCCGTGGTAACGCCCTTCGCTGCACGGTTTGAGGAAGTCACTCGGGGTCTATCTCGCCGACGCGGAAGCATCCACCCGGCAGATGATGGACCACTTGCAATACGGGAGCCATCCACAGACGACATTGCAGGATCCATCACCAACGTCGTACGCGCGCGCCATCAACGGACATTGATCAATGGAACCCACGGGCATCGCCCTCGTGGCCAGAAGACGAGTCCAAGTCGTGACCAGAGCAAGCTGGCGATACAAAGCGATGCGCTTTTTAGTCAGGAAGGCCAGCCTTGCGGTAGCCTTCGACGAAGCGCTGGCGTAATTCCTCGTCGCCTAATGGCTGCGATGTTGCCCAGTGCGTGATGGTGAAATGGGGATTGCTCATCATGAAGAGTTCCGCCTCCTGACGGGCTTCTTCCAGGCGTCCGAGCTGCGCAAGGGCTGCGGCTAGCATGCGCCGCGACGTGCTGCGGTAGGTTTCCGGCATGCGCAAAGCCTCGACCGCCGATTGATAGTCGCCCAGCGCATAATAGGCCTGGCCTGCCATCCAATGGTACCACCCCGGCGGGTGCGGATTGAGCCGCAACGCCCGCTTCACGAATTCGACGCCCTTGACTGGGTCGCCCCTCAAGGTGATGAGATCCGAGCGGATCGCCCAGGCATCGGCATGATTGGGATCGAGCTTGAAGGTCGCCTCGAACTCGGCATCCGATTCCGCGAAACGCCGTTCGTGACCAAGTATGATGCCCAGAGCCCACCGGTTCCCGGCATCGTTAGGGTCGAGGGCCACGGCCCGCTGCGCTTCCGCGATCGAGCGAGGCCGGCAGGTTTCCTTCGGCTCGTTCCAGAACAGCCAGCCGAGCCACAGATTGAGTGCCAGCCAGCAATGTGCTTCGGCATAATCGGGATCGAGTCCGATCGCCTTTTCCAGGAGGATGCGCGCTTCCCGCGCGCCTAACCCGGTCTGAAAACTGACGCCGCGGGCCTGCACGCAGAGGTCATAGGCTTCGAGACTCGTCGGTCGCTTGCGCGCCGGCTGTCCAGCCAATCGGCCGACCAGGGCTTCGACGATCTTGGCCGTGACCTCGTCCTGCACTGCAAAGATATCCTCGAGGCTGCGGTCGTAGCGCTCGGCCCAGATATGATCGCCGCCGATCGCGTCGATCAGCTGTGCATTGACGCGCACGCGCCCTGCAGCGCGCCGGGCGCTGCCTTCAACCACATAGCGCACGCCAAGATCGCGCGCGGTCAAACGCACATCGACCGGCCGCCCCTTGTAAACAAAGGTGGAGTTGCGCGCGATGACGAACAGGCCGGCGGAGCGAGATAGGTCGGTGATCAGGTCTTCGGTCAAGCCGTCGACAAAGCTATCCTGCTCCGGATCGTTGCTCATGTTGGTGAAAGGCAAAACCGCGATCGAGGGCTTGTCGGGCAATTCCAGCGATGCCAGTCGGCCGACCGGAGCGGCCCTCCGAAGCTGCAGGTTCACGCGATAGCAGTATATCGGCTCGGCTATATTCTTCACCCGCTGCTCGCCCATTGGCTCGAACGCAAACGCCAACTTCTGCCTGACCTCCTTGGACACCTTCTCTGAAACGCAGATGCCACCGGGCTCTGCGAGTTGTTGGAGGCGCGACGCCACGTTCACGCCCTCGCCATAGCGATCGTCGTCTTCGACGATCACTTCTCCAAGGTTGATTCCAATCCGGACTTCGAAGCGCTGGTCTTCGGCGACGCTCGCGTTGCGCTCTGCCATGCCGCGCTGAAGCGTGACCGCGCATTCGACCGCATCTACGACGCTGCCGAACTCCGCCAGCAGGCCGTCTCCCATTAGCTTGAAGATCCGCCCATGTCGCGTCGCGATCTCCGGCTCGAACAGCTCTTTGCGGCCACGTTTCAGCCGGTCGAAGGTGCCAGCCTCATCCGCCTCCATGAGCGCCGAGTACCCGACGACATCGATGGCAAGGATGGCAGCGAGCTTCCGCTCCATGTTGAGCCTCAGTGTAGATTCACAACACGCAAGCCGCACGCCAGAGGCAGGTAGGGCCGGCGCTTCCGGCGTGCCCTCACCGGCTTCTATACCACAGATCACGCCTCTTGAGACTATGGCTCGCGCGATCCCGGCTCTCCTGCCGCAGCACCGCTGACGAGCGTCCGACCCATCCCGCTTGTTCGCAGCAGTGCCCGCGCAGACGGTCTATGACCCCTTTTCACCAACGTCGGTCATTCCGCCGTGCGGACCTCCGAACGCATCGGCCGATCCGGGAGACCGCTCCATGACCCGGCATGGTCTGATTCAGCCTCCAGCCACAGGCGGTCAATCTGCGGCGACGGACCCACGCGACACAGACCGACCGGTTGCCTCCGTAGCCGCTATCACGAAGGGCTGGAATGGGGCCGGAATCAGTAGGTCCGCTTTTGTGCAGGAAAGAACGATAGCGGACGTTCAACCTCCAATGTCTGATGTCGTGAACTGACCCCAAAGTAGCCCTTCGGCAGCACCCGCGATCGGACCATAAACCACGCCATGTGAGGAATGGCCAAAGGGGCGTGGTGAGTTGATCGCTGCTGGCGCCGGCACTGCACGCTCGCATTCGAGGTAGGACTGGAATACGCTAGCCGCCCGGAGCTTCGACCTATGGAAGAGGCAGGACACAAGCATGGAGCGACGCCTCATCGCAATCCTGGCTGCCGACGTCGTCGGCTACAGCCGCCTCATGGGAGCCGACGAGGTTGGCACGCTTGCACAGCTGAAGCGGCTTCGCGCCGAAGTGATCGAGCCCAAGATCACAGAGTCGCACGGACGCATCGTCGGTTCCGCTGGCGACAGCCTTCTCGTCGAATTCGCCAGCGCGGTCCACGCGGTGCAGTGTGCGGTCGAAGCCCAGGAGGGATTGGCCGCTCACAATGCAAGTTTGCCCGAAGACAAGCGCATGACTTTCCGCATGGGCGTGAATTTGGGCGACGTGATTGCAGAGGACGATACGATCTACGGTGATGGCGTGAATATCGCCGCGCGGCTCGAGAAGCTTGCAGAACCTGGCGGCGTCTGCGTTGCTAGCAACGTCTACGAGCAGGTGAAAGGCAAACTAGACTATGCCTACACCGACCTCGGTAGCCATCAGGTCCACAACATCGTGGAGGCGGTGCGCGCCTATCGGGTCAGTCGAGCGAAACCCACTTCGGTGTTCTCGACAAGGGATGCGCTGACGCTTCCCGAAAAACCGTCGATCGCGGTCTTGCCATTTGACAACTTAAGTGGCGATCCCGAGCAGGGCTACTTCGCTGATGGCATGGTGGAGGAGATCATCACCGCGCTGTCCCGGACGCGCTGGCTGTTCGTCATCGCGCGCAACTCGAGCTTCACCTACAAGGGCCGGGCAGTGGACATTAAGCAGGTCGGACGCGAGCTTGGTGTGCGCTACGTGCTTGAAGGGAGCGTGCGCAAGGCTGCGAGCAGGGTGCGCATCACCGGGCAGCTTACCGATGCGGCAACGGGTGCACATCTATGGGCCGACCGTTTCGACGGCGGGCTGGAGGACGTTTTTGACCTGCAGGAAGAAGTGACTCGGAGCGTCGTCGGAGCGATCGCTCCGAAGCTGGAACAAGCAGAGATCGAGCGGGCCAAGCGCAAGCCGACCGAGCACCTTGACGCTTACGACTACTATCTGCGCGGGATAGCAAGCCTCCACCAGTTGACCAGGGAATCCACCGCAAACGCCCTGCAGTTGTTTTACAAAGCCATCGAACTCGACCCTGAATTCGCCTCGGCATACGGCATGGCCGCCTGGTGTGCCGTCATTCGCAAGGCGAACGGTTGGATGAGGGATCGCAAGCAAGAAACCGCCGAAACGGAACGCCTGGCCCTGAAGGCAGTGGATTTGGGCAGGGATGACGCGGTTGCTCTCTCACGTGGCGGGAGCGCGCTCGCCTTCGTCGTTGGCGACAACAATAGCGGGGTAGCGTTCATTGATCGCGCGCTCGCGCTCAATCCGAACCTGGCTACTGCGTGGCTATTAAGCGGCTGGGTCAGAGCCGACATCGGCGATACGGAAACCTCACTCCAGCACCTGGCGACTGCGATACGCATGAGCCCAGTCGACCCGCTCATGTTCGACATGCAGAATGCGGTTGCAGTGGCTCATCTCTTCGCGGGTCGATTTGAGGAGGCATCATCTTGGGCTGAAAGGTCGTTGCGGGAAAAGCCGGACTTTTTGGGGTCGTTGCGCTATGCGGCTGCAAGCTATGCTCACGCCGGCCGAACCGAGGATGCGCAAAAGGTGGTGAGCCGAATGCTCGCCCTCGATCCCGGCCAACGAATTTCCAATCTCGCCGACGTCTTTTCAACTAGCCGTGCGGCCGATATGGCTCTGCTTGCAGAAGGTTTGCGAAAGGCGGGGCTGCCGGAATAGCGCTGCCAGGCTGGCGCATCGATCACGAGTTGGTAGTTGAAACGTGGGCAGCCTGCTCTTCACCGAGAACGGGCTTGTGGTCGAGCCGGTCGCCGATTGTCCCTAAAAGGATTTATTTTTGTTTTCAGTGAGTTACGTCGTAGATCGGTGTATTTTCGGCGGCGTTTGGGTAGGCCTGAATCACTCCCACTCAATTGTTTTCAACCCAGCTAGGCCATTGATCTAGCTGGGTTTTTTCTTGCTTGCAGCATCGGAAGCCGACGCATGATCCGTCAAAAAGTTACGCTTTTGATTTTAAAGGGAAAATCGCCGTAAAAAATATTTTGAGGTTTCACCAACTATCGGGACCAATCGGGCGAATTTGTTAAGCATTTGTTAAGCATGGTCGCCCTCTAGCGTAACGTTGCCGCCCGAAAAAAGTACCGTCACTTGTCCAGATAGCAGCATTTTTTCGGAACGAAATCAACAGTCCTTGCAAGCGGCGCCGAGCCGATAGCAGTTTGTTAAAAACCAAGAAAGCACTTGCCGATCGGGCGGCAGGGCGGCAATGCGCGGTCGGATACGGGTCGTAAGGCAGTCTCGTTGCACTAGCGCCCCTTCGGTTTCGCGTGATCTCCTCATCTTCGCCTTAACGCCGTCCTGCGCCGTCGCCTGTTCAGGCACGATTGGCATACTTCACCCTGCCCCACTGACTGCATTGCGGACACAAAGGATGGAGATAGGCCAACTTGTCCCCTGGAATATTTCCCGAACTAGTGATCGTCAGGCTGCCGCCATTGAAACCCTCCAAACTGTAAGATTCCCATGCGCCGCCGAGGGGCTGATTGTCTTCTCGTAGTTTCAAATACCCGGTGCGACCGCAATCGCAAACCAGCTTTTCCCGCAATACAGTTGAGAGCACTTAGGACAGCCTTCCGACGATGCGGCGAACAGGCTCGATGCTACCATGGACTTTGGTATTCGGGTTTCCCGCACTGCCAAGCTACAGGCGCATTAGCGATAGCTCAACTAAGACTGAAGTCCCCTAAGCCCTCTCTCGAAGGTCGGCATCCAATCGCGATTGCTCCTGCGATCTGTATCATTTTAATACAATCCCCAATTGCTAGACTCGCGCGGCGCACCGGCAGTTAGTAGATCTTCCGTGCCAAAGGAGGGAAACGCCGCGCGGACTGGGGAGGAAACGATGGCGGTGCAAAAGGGAGACTACCGAACGAATAGAGCCGACTACGTGATTGCTGCGAAGGGTAGCCAAGCGACCACTGACGACGGCGCTCGAGCCGAGCTACTCGAAATAAAAAAGAAGTCCCTTTGGCTGAAAGATCCGCGATCCGCCAGATTGTCCGCACACCCGGCAGAAAGCTCGCCAGGACCGAAGGGCCAACCGCGCGGTTAAATTAGCTTCCGCTGAATATCTCCCCTGCAGGATTGCGGAACGCATGGGAGGGAAGGATGCGCGTCCTGCGCAAGTGCTTCACGCGACCGATCAGGCCAGGCCTGACCCATTGCGCCGCCGGCCTCTTAATTCCCTTTGACGCCGGGCCGGCGTGCTCCTGGACGCGCTTCCACAGGCGGTCTCGGATTGCACCGCGCGAGTTGATGAAGGCCGAGCCGACATCTTGCCCGGTCTCCCGATCGGCCATCAGGGCGAAGGCCGGCTTGCCCGGCTCTCGCTCGACGCCGAGCAGGTCGTATTCTTCCACCATGTAGCTCTTGATCTTCAGCCAGGCTGTCGAGCGGCCCGTTGCGATATTTGCTGTCACGGCGCTTCGATACCACCCCCTCTAGCCCGGCTTTGTCGACCAGTTCGAAGATGGCCTTCGCATCTCCTGGTAGCGTCTGACTGAACTGGATCAATCGTGCGCTCGGCATAAACAAGGGTAGGGCTAGGGGTTCATTCTGGCTTGCTGGTGAGCTTTTCGACGGTCGCAATGGCAGCGGCCAAGTGGGCAGATTAAAACTTGTAGCTCACACCAACGCGAACTGCGTGGTCTCGAATTTTCATATGTTCGATCACATCCGGAAAGGCAGGGGCCTCATTTCCGCTTGCGGTCCCGAAGTCAGTGTAGCGATACTCTAGTCGCGCGCTCCATTTATCAGCGAACGCGTACTCCAATCCGGCACCGATGGTCCAACCGGTTTTGGTCTTCGTCCAAGATTGCAAAGTTGCCGGGTCCGGGCCGCCCTCAAAGCGGAAATTGCCAAAGGCAACGCCCCCGGTAACATAGGGCAGGAAGCGATCGAAGGCGTATCCGACCCTAACGCGCGCGGAGCCTTGCCAGCGCAAATCGGCGCTACCGGCAGCCAAACTTAAAATTGGCTTGTTAAAACTGCCTTTGACATTGGCGTATTCGATATCGCCTTCCACACCAACGACAAGCGGCGAGTCGAATTGGTGATTGTAGCCTACGTACAGGCCACCAACAAAGCCGCTTGGAGTAAAAGTCCCGCTTGGGTAAGGGGCGAAAGGGCCGTTGAAACTGTAGCTGGTCCTCGCCCACTCGTAACCGGCTTGAGCCCCGACGTAGAGCCCCGTCCAGTTGTACGTAGACGCCAACGGATCCGGGGTTAGAACGTCAGCGGCGAAAGCGCAGCCAGTAGAAGCAATGAGAGTTGCGGTCGCGAGCAGAATCGATTTCATGGCAGGCTCCGTGTTACGCATCAAGCGGCTATAGGAGCAACGTCCTAACGGCAATATCTGTCTTCCCAGCCTTCAGGCGTTTTCAATGCCCTGTTGCGGCGAAGCAACACGAGAAATAGCCGTCCGCCGGGAGACCAGGCAGCGCCCCGGCGGCATAGGCCTTCCGGGAACATGCCGTTGCTGGCAACCGTCTCGCAGCGGGCATTACGGGCGATTATATATAGTCGACAGACCCATCAATCTGGTTCGCGCGGCGGCGGCGGATGTTGCTGGTTGAGGAGGGTAGATAGGGCCGTAGTGAGCTGAGCTATCGCAAACGGCTTGGTGATCATCACGCTCTCTGGAACACCTTCCGAGCCCCAGTGAGGCGAGCTGTCGCCACTGATATAGATCACAGGCATCATCGCGTTGGCTTGCCGCACGTGGCGGGCAACTTCCCATCCGGACTTGCCGTCACCTAACCGGATGTCCGAAATTAGCGCCTTGAATGATCCAGGATCGGCATCGAAGGTTTCAAGGGCTCTAGCAGCACTGGTGACGCCAACGACATGAAAGCCAGCTTCTTCCAGTCCTGTTTCGAGATCGAGCAGAATCAATGGCTCGTCTTCAACGACCAGAACCGACGCGTCAACCATTTGTACCCCTGCTGGCACCCCGAAACGACGAAAGGGCGTTTTAGTTCCATCTGATTAATCAGGTAGTGAGATTCCCCTCCGTAAACCATTTGCAATTGCTAATGTTGCCGCGCGTGGGAAAGCTGCTTTCGCCCCCTAGGTGAGCGAGGAACCATGGCGAAACGAACTCCGAATGCAATCGATGCCGACATTCTGCGGTCCACCTTCCAAAAAGCGGTCAAGGAAGAGAACATCCCGGAGATCCGGTGGCGAGAATACGCTACCGGCGACGACATACACCGGGTTAGCTGCGGTCGATTGCGATTTGGTGGACTGGATTGTTCACACGGCGAGGGAATGACCGGCGCGACCCGGGGCTCTCTTGTTGGGGGTGCAGGCCGCACCGGTCACTGCGGGTTGATTGGACCCCTCCCGCACTTGCCTAAAATATTGCATATTAGCGATTGCGCAACTAAGCAATTTGGCTGCCCATCCGCCGGCTCGCAAGTTCCAACCGCGAATAAAAAATGGCCACCGGCCGGAACCAGCGTGAGGCGAGGAAGTTGGAAAATCGCAGTGTCTCCCGACGCTGTCGACCTGTCGACGGTCAGGCCCGCGCTCCCTTTCGAGTGGCGCGGGCCGCGTTGTCAACAGGCCTACATCAGCCAATCTCGTGAATCCAGTCGTCCCCCCTGGAGGGTCATCGAAACGGGCGGTAGCCCGGCGGTTAGGGTGGGTCGGTAGCCAAAGCTTTAAAAAGCAACAGACACGCTAGCAGCGAAACGCCGCAGCCTAGCAGGCCGTCTACGGACAGTCCGGAAAAATAGACGAGATCGAACGCCAGTACCGCCATCGCTCAGCCAATCGTGATTTCGGAACACCCGGCGAAGTAACTGTTAGAGAGCGCTAATGTTCCGCTCTGGACTCACTGCCTCTGGGGAGAGAGGCGTGGGCAAGCGAATTCCAAGGCGGTAACCCGGACTTGCTCCGCAAAATGGACGTCATGCCGGCCCATCGTGCTACTCGACAAGCCGCACCGACTGCGTCGCCGGAATGTCCTTCATCCCGAGGCTGGTGCAGTCCTGCTTGATGGTCGTACTGCCGGACCATTGGATGGTGTTGGCGACGACCTGAGTGCAGCCGCCGTTCCCCGAGAAGTTGCCAAGGTAGTTGACCTGCTGCTTGGGAAAATAGATGGCGCCGGTGAAAAGCGAGTCCGCGGTGCCATTGAAGGTGCTCTGCGCCGCAGTGCCAGTCCTGTCGCCGTAGAACAGCACTCCGGAATAGGTTCCGGATGTCGGCGCGCTCAACGTCACCTTGGCGTTGCCGTTCATGCTGACGGTGTTGCTGCCTGCCATGAAGATGGTTACCCCGCTACCCGCGATGACCGCGTTGGCATTGACCTTCATACCGCCCTGCACGACATAGACGCCGGGCTGCAGGGTGACATTGCCCTTTAGATCCATGCCGCTGCAATAGGTGCCAGGCTGGAGTGTTTGCGACGATTTGCTGCCGACAGTCTTGCACGGGTTGCCGGCCGCCGGCGTCGGCAGATTGACGAAAGGATCGGCGGCGGGCAACGCCTGGGTGATCGGCGCGGCGCAGACGCTCGTAACGGGGTTGCTCAGAGAGACGCCGCCTACCGATATCAGGCAATCGGCCTGCAGAGCTGCCGAGCCTTGCAGCTTGATGGCGTCTGCGGCAGTCGAGTCTGCCATGACCGAACAGCCAGTCAGTTTGACACTTGTGTTGCCGGAAAAGAGCGCCGCCTTCGAGGCGGAGGGATTGAGGGCCAGTACGCAGGCCTTGGAGGCATCGGTGATCAGCGCCACCGCCCTTGCCTGTTCGGCAACGGGCCCCTTGTTGAAAATCGCCGTGAAGTAGCGATCGAGGTTCTGCTTGACGATGACCTCCACCGCCTTTTTCGCGGTGTTGGGGCCGGACAATGGCGGCGTGTTGACCTGGATCGTGCCCGGCGCGGCAAAATCGTTCGAGGTCGCGGACTGCGTGGCGGCGGCGATGATGGTCGGCTTGTCGGAACCCGCGACTTTCTCGAGTGCACCGGCATAGGCCGCGGCATCGGCGACGGCCTGCAGCTTGAGGCTGCTGTAGTACCAGAAGGAGGTCTCGATACCGAGGCCGGCGCCGCCGACCACGACCGGCAAAGTGAAGGCGAAGGTGACGGCAACGTTACCGTTCGTGGCGCGCCTCAGGCGGCCCAAAACAACCCAGATCCGGATGAGAGCATTGAATGCCATATGTTTATTAGAAATCACGAATAGATAAACGAATGTCTAAAAACTCCATTCCGATTCTTCTGAGGGGTATGGAACGCGCTTTGACGACATGTTCGGGTGCGCAGGATGGCAACCATAATCTTGTTCAGAGCGGAACCTTAAGACCGGCAAGCGATTTGTCAGCATTCAATCGTGGGGAAACGAGGATGCAAGCGGACACTGGGCGGATATCGGTCTTTGATCTCGCTGCGTTGCGCGAGACATTTAAAGCGTCGGCTAACGACCACGGCGTTACCGCCCTCGAATGGGCCACATACGCGCAGCTATTCCTGAAACAGCTATCCGAAGAAACCAATGCTAGGCAGGTCGCTAAAAAGGCCCCGGCGCTTGGGTCCGCACCGAGGCCTTAAGGGCATGTAAGGGCGATTGTATATTTGACAGACCCCGCTTGTTTCACTCGGTGGCGGCGGAGGCGCACAAGAGCATCGTCAGTCCGCTGCTAGCGTACCACAGCGACCATTACGCGCGCTTCGTGAGGTCCATGAGCCGCTGTTGAAGTCAATCAAGACCATCACCGGCAAGCGGGCCGAATTCATCCAGTGGAACGGGACCGGGCCTGTGCGCCCACCTACGCTGGGTAGCGCCCAAAAAGCTTAGTTGCGCAATTGCATTGAAGCCCGGCCTGCTTACAGCTCGATGAGGATGTAGGCCGCGCCAAAGATGGCGCTCATAAGAACAGTGAAAAAGGCTCAGCCTTTCAAAGCGTGACGCACGTCTTCGGGCTTCGCGCCTTTCTGGTTGTCGTAGCTGTCGAGGACTGCCTGCGCACGCCCGATCCGCTAGTACCAGCGCGTTTCCGCCCCTGCGTCCGGCGCGCTTATGGCGCGTGACACCGCGTTCTAAAGGAACAGTTTCCGGCCTCGCGAGTTTCTAATGCGGGCGGAGGCTTCGGGATCTGAAGGCGGCCATTGTCATGCACCAGATCGACGACACCAAAAAGCTGGTTAACCACTTCGATGAAACGGAGCGGAAAAGCCTCCTCGCCATCAAGGAAACTAAGGAACTCATCGAGCGGAACCGCCTACTTATAGAGCGCTCACGGCGGATTCTTTCGAGTGTATCCGAGATGGCTGCTCGGCAGGGGCCGCCATCCGCTATCTAATGTTGAAGCTGGCGCTAAGATGACCAACCCATGCCGATCGCTGCAATATGACGCGGCGCTAATCTTTCCGTTGCCAACCTTCCCGGCGCTTCCATCCAAGTGGTTTCTCGCACGCTAAGGAGGACCGGGTATTTTCATAAGAATTTAGATAACGCCCAGGCAAGCGCCGGCTTTCGTTGCCAACCAAAAAGCCCGCTGGCCGGAGCCAGCGGGCGCAAATCTCATCAAAGGCTGACGAGGGGTTTGAATTCTCGTCCACCGATAACGTAGCTTAGGCCAACATTGTGGGCAACTAGTCCCTACGGCTTATCGCGTTGTTCGCGCCCCCGCGGGGCAAACGGTCTAGGCGGCGCAATGCGCAGATCGAAATTGCTTGGGAGGGCGCTCGTTGCTCTCTGAACGGAAGCGGTAGTCATCCTGTGACGGGACAATCACCATTCGCACGGATCGTTCAGGCCACAATGGCCTACCAAAAACAAGGAACATGACCCCCAAAAGGCACATTACAAAACCCACTGCAAACGCATCAGCTATCATCTTACCAAGTTGCAAGCTTTTAAGCGGGGATGTTCGCGGGGGCGAAGCATGCAATGGCTAGAGCGCCGGAAACCTTTGCGGCCGGAGCGGACGCGAGACAATTCCTGATAGTGCCGCCAAGAGAGTCGCGCTACGAAAACGTCACTTACAGATCTCGGATGGAGGCCGCTCTGTCGGCGGCGATGCCCGGCTACATCTTTACGGTGACTATCGAGCACCCCCAGCAGCAGGACACCGAAAATATCTTCATCGAGCCGGACGGCATCATCCCGGATTGTGAAGGCTTCTTGATGCGGGTCATGGAAGCCTTGGCACCTTTTGTCGCTGACAAAGCGCCGCGCCTCAACCAACCGGCCAAGCTGCCCCTACATTTCCTGGTTTCCTCAGTGATCTCTGCGGACGGGATGCCGGCGCGGTTCGCTGCTTGCATCAACTGGTCTGCCAGGTTGCTCACCTCCACAGGGTTTTCCGTCGACGCCATCATTATGTGATTGCTTGCCCTGCCCTATGCGCGCGCTCGCCCGACGGTCTCGCGCCACTCCTCCCGTGTGCGCGGCCACTCCGAATGGGGCGCGGAGAGCGTGTGATGTATGAGGCCGATGCGCTTGCCATCGCGGCCCGCGGCTCGGCATTTCGGGCAATAGAAGGACGGCTGCAGGTCCTTCACCATGCAGGAATGATCGAGGCCGATGCGATGGGCTAGCGCGACCAGGTTGAGCCGGCTTTCACGGTGACAACCGGTGTTCAGGCAATGGATGGTCGCCTCATGCCCAAGGGCGAGCATCTTGCCGATCGTGTCGATCGCGAGGGGATAGGTGATCTCAGGCAGTTTGAACATCCGAACGAGATAGGACTGCAGTCCTATGCCGTCAACGTGCGGCGAATCTATGGGAACCGTCTCGATGCTCGGCCGAAGCGGTCGGCAAATGGCGGTTATCGATTTGCGGGCGGCTTAGAGGCGCTTTAACCTTGAACGCGCAAGGTTGGCTCCCCCGCTCAGCCGCGCCCCGCATCAGCAGCGCCGCCTCGGTGCGGTTGCGGACATTGAGCTTGGCCAGAACCCGCGTCATGTGATGCTTGACCGTCTTCTCCTGCAGTGAAAGCCGTGCGGCGACTTCCTTGTTGCTCAAGCCTTCCGCCACCAGGCTCAGAATGTCTGTCTCCCGCTCGGTAAGTCCCTGCAAGGGATCGCCGGCCGACAGTGTCGGCGAGACATAGCTTTCGCCAGCCGCGACATTGCTGAGGATTTCGGCCAGCGCCTTCGAAC
>NZ_JBSPKY010000029.1:0-48582 GCF_053848025.1 Mesorhizobium sp. 128a
GCTCGTGCAGCACCTTGTAATGCTTCAGGCTGTGCATCAGCGCCGTCGGCGCGCTTTGCGGATCGCTGGTCAGGAACACAGCGGTGCCGGCGACCAGTTGCGGCTTCTTCTTCAAGAGATTGCCGGCGAGGAAATCGAGCGGGATCTCGTTGCGGCGGGTCTTGTCGAAAAGGTAGCGGCTGCCGCGCACCCAGGTCCACATGCCGAGCACGATGGTGAAGGCCACCGCCAGTGAGGCCCAACCGCCTTCGAACACCTTGACGATGTTGGAGGCGAAGAAACCGATGTCGATGAAGGCGAAAAGCGCCGTCATCGCGACAGCCACCCACAGCCGCCATTTCCAGATGCGCGTCATGATGACGAACAGCAGCACCGTGGTCACCAGCATGTTGCCGGTCACCGAGATGCCATAGGCCGAGGCTAGCTTGCTGGACTCGCCGAAGCCAACCACCAGCAGCATCACCACCAGCGCCAGCAGAAGGTTGACGCGCGGCATGTAGATCTGGCCGGACTGTTTTTCCGACGTATGCAGGATTTCGAGCCTCGGCAGCATGTTGAGCTGCACCGCTTGCCTAGTCAGCGAGAAGGCGCCGGAAATCACCGCCTGGCTGGCGATCACCGTCGCCGCGGTCGCCAGCACGACCATCGGGATCAGCGTCCAGCCCCCGTTCATCTCGAAGAACGGATGGCCGACGACGCCGCCATTCGCCAGGATGAAGGCACCCTGTCCGGCGTAGTTGAGCAACAGGCAGGGAAACACGATTGCCAGCCAGGCAAGCACGATCGGTTTACGGCCGAAATGGCCGAGATCGGCATAAAGCGCCTCGGCGCCGGTGACGGCGAGGAAGACGGCGCCGACCGTCACGAAGGCAACGTCCGGCGAATTGATCAGGAAAGCGACGATATAGTGTGGACTGATTGCCCACAGGATTTCCGGATCGGTGGCAATATGATTGAGGCCGGAAAGGCCGATGGCCAGGAACCATACCGCGGTGATCGGGCCGAAGACCAGTCCGACTCCGCCGGTGCCAAAGCGCTGCACCGCGAACACCGCGGCGAGGATGACCAGCGTCAACGGCACGACATAAGGCTGGAAGGCGGGCGTGACGACATTCATGCCTTCGACCGCCGACAGCACCGAAATCGCCGGTGTGATAACGGCGTCGCCAAAGAACAGCGACGCTCCGACGATGCCGATACCGAGAATCACCGCCGACCGCTTCGGAAAACTGCCGCGCGCCAGCGCCATCAGCGATAGCACCCCGCCCTCGCCGCGGTTGTCGGCGCGCAGCACGAACATGATGTATTTGATCGTGACCGTAATCGTCAGCGACCAGATGATAAGCGACAGCACGCCAAGAATATCCGTGCGGTCAGCGACGTTGCCGCCAGACGAGGCATGCAGCGCTTCGCGGAGCGCATAGATCGGGCTGGTGCCGATATCGCCGTAGACCACACCGAGCGCACTCAGCATCAACAACTCAGTACTTTGAGCCGAGCCGGGATGTTCCGCTAGTTCCTCACCGTCACAATTGTTGGCAGAATCCAAGACGACCATTCGTATGCTCCCACAGGTGCTCTATTCTGCAGCAAAGGCAATCCTGGATTTCAGACGCGCGCCGCCTTGCGATGGGTGCCTCGGCCGACAGGGCGGCGCGACGAGGGGAGGAGAGGGCCCGCCGCGCTGCCGCTATCGGCCGAGGCGTCTGGTACTTGCCATAAGGGCTGCCAGTTGAACTTGATTGGCGCGCCGTCCGGTCGCTCGTCGCATCGCCGAGCAATATTGGCAAGTTCTATTGTTTATCCAATGGACCTGGAAGACAATATTTCATCTGAAAAGCTGGACATATTTGGACTATTGTACAATATTCTGACCTGCATAAACGACGCACTTCCCACGTGATCTTGGTCCATTAAATCGACTGGGGAACTTTGAAAGTCAATATTTTGATGGTTTCAGATGTAGCATTTCGGAAGGCTTGTGATAGAATTGGGCGTCCAGATCTTCATCGCCTCGCGGCGACAAAATCGAGCGCGGACGAACCGTTCCCTTCCTGCATTCAGTGGCCTTCCGTCCGAATTTGACCTTCCGGCGCGGGGCCAATGCGCTTGACAAAAGGGCGCCGGGCCGGTCCAATCAAGGCATTCACCAGGGGAGTCCCGGCAAGGGGCTGAGATACTGCTAGCTTTCGCGGCGCAGTGACCCGTTGAACCTGATCCAGTTCATACTGGCGTAGGGACGGTGCAAGCGCTTTGCGGGAATCCATGCCCGAAGACCTGTTCGCACAGGTAGACCAAGGCGACTTTTCATCCTTCCGGCACAGAACTGGGTCTCCAATGCAGATGAGCAAAGGAGCCTCAAATGAATGCCTTGACCCCCACCGTGTCGACGGGGCCGTTGCCCGCCTCACGGAAAATCCACAAGACCGGCATTATCCATCCGCAAATCCGGGTGCCGATGCGCGAGATAAGCGTGCACCCGACTGCCGGGGAGCCCCCGGTGACGGTCTACGATCCGTCAGGTCCGTACACCGACCCGGCGATTGAAACGAACATAGAAAAAGGACTTGCCCGGCTTCGCCACGGATGGATTATGGCGCGCGGCGATCTCGAGACCTATGACGGCCGTCATGTGCAACCGGAAGACAACGGGTTTGCGACAGGCGAGCGCCTGACGCCGGAATTTCCCATCCGCAATCGGGCACTAAAGGCCAAGCAGGGCAAGGCTGTGACCCAGCTCGCCTATGCCCGCGCCGGCATCATCACACCCGAAATGGAATTCGTTGCCATTCGCGAGAATCTTGGTCGCGAGATCCTGCATGGCAAGCTGCAACGCGACGGAGAGGCCTTCGGCGCCGCGATCCCAGACTTCGTCACGCCGGAATTCGTGCGCGACGAAGTAGCGCGCGGGCGCGCAATCATTCCTGCCAATATCAATCATCCCGAGAGCGAGCCGATGATCATCGGCCGCAATTTCCTGGTGAAGATCAACGCCAATATCGGCAATTCGGCGGTCACCTCGTCGATGGCGGAGGAAGTGGAAAAGATGGTCTGGGCGATCCGCTGGGGCGCCGACACGGTGATGGATCTGTCGACCGGCCGCAACATCCACAACATCCGCGACTGGATCGTGCGCAATTCACCAGTCCCGATCGGCACGGTGCCGCTCTATCAGGCCCTGGAGAAGGTCGGCGGCATCGCCGAGGATCTGAGCTGGGAGGTGTATCGCGATACGCTGATCGAACAGGCCGAGCAGGGCGTCGACTATTTCACCATCCATGCCGGCGTCCGTCTGCATTACATCCCGCTGACCGTCGAGCGGGTTACCGGCATTGTCAGCAGAGGCGGCTCGATCATGGCGAAATGGTGCCTGCACCATCACCGCGAAAGCTTCCTCTACGAGCATTTCGAAGAAATCTGCGACATCGCCAGAGCCTACGACGTGTCCTTCTCGCTCGGCGATGGCCTTCGTCCGGGCTCGATCGCCGACGCCAATGACGCGGCGCAATTCGCAGAGCTGGAAACGCTCGGCGAACTGACGAAGATCGCCTGGGCCAAGGACTGCCAAGTGATGATCGAGGGACCCGGACATGTTCCGATGCACAAGATCAAGCAGAACATGGACAAGCAGCTCGCCATCTGCGGCGAGGCGCCATTCTATACGCTTGGACCGCTGACGACCGACATCGCGCCGGGCTACGACCACATCACCTCAGGCATCGGCGCCGCGATGATCGGTTGGTTCGGCACCGCCATGCTCTGCTACGTCACGCCGAAGGAACATCTCGGTCTGCCTGACCGCAACGACGTCAAGACCGGCGTCATCACCTACAAAATAGCGGCGCACGCGGCCGACCTGGCGAAAGGCCATCCAGCGGCGAAAATCAGGGATGACGCCCTTTCCCGCGCGCGCTTCGAGTTCCGCTGGGAAGACCAGTTCAACCTCTCGCTCGACCCGGAAACGGCGCGCTCGTTCCACGACGAGACCTTGCCGAAGGAGGCGCACAAGCTAGCGCATTTCTGCTCCATGTGCGGGCCGAAATTCTGCTCGATGCGCATCTCCCATGACATCCGCGCCGAAGCGCAGAAGGAGGGAATGGCGGCGATGGCGGAAAAATACCGCGCGGGCGGCGATCTCTATATGCCGGTGAGTGACACCACGCCCAAGGTGCCGGAGCCGTTATGAGGGTGTTGGTCAAGGGGGCCGGCGTCGCCGGCCTCACCGCGGCATTCGAGCTCACCACTCGCGGCGCGGCGGTCACCGTCGCTGAAATCGGGTGTGGTCTCGGCGGCAGCGCATCGTGGTTTGCCGGCGGCATGCTGGCGCCCTGGTGCGAGCGCGAAAGCGCGGAGCAGCCCGTGCTGGACCTCGGACGCGGCGCCGCCGAATGGTGGGATGCCGTGCTGCCAGGTCAGGTGACGCGGGCCGGAACGCTGGTTGTTGCAACGTCGCGGGATGCGGGCGAGCTTGACCGCTTCGCAAGCCGCACCTCGAGCCATCGCTGGATCGATGAGGAGGAAATCGCGCGGCTGGAGCCCGACCTCGCCGGCCGTTTTCGCCGCGCCCTGTTCTTCGCCGGCGAGGCGCATCTCGAGCCGCGCACTGCGATGGCAGCGCTTCACGAAAAGCTCGTCGCGATGGGCGTCGAGTTCCGCTTTGCCACGGACGCTCGGCAGCTTTCCGGATTCGACCGCGAGATCGACTGCATGGGAATGGCGGCGGGCGATGAGAGGCTGCGCGGCGTTCGCGGTGAAATGCTGATCCTGCGCACACCCGATGTCTCGCTGTCGCGCCCAGTCCGGCTGCTGCATCCGCGCTTTCCGCTCTATGTGGTGCCGCGCCCCGATCACCGTTTCATGGTCGGCGCGACGATGATCGAGAGCGATGACAGCGGTCCGATCACGGTCCGTTCGATGATGGAACTTCTGAGCGCGGTCTGCGCGCTCCACCCGGCCTTCGGCGAGGCCGGTATCGTCGAGACCGGCGTCGGAGTTCGTCCAGCCTTTTTCGACAATCTGCCGCGTGTCGAAGCATGTGGAAATGGCGTCGCGATCAACGGGCTCTACCGCCATGGTTTCCTTCTTGCGCCCGCCATGGCGCGGCTGGCGACCGGATTAGTCTTCGATCATGCCCAATCCGAGGAACTTGCTCATGCAACTTATCGTAAACGGCGAAGCGCTTGAGAGTGATGCCGCGACACTGGCGGCGCTGCTTGCCGCGCTCGGCTATGAGGGCGACTGGCTGGCAACGGCCGTCAACAGCGACCTCGTGCACAAAGCCGACCGGGTAGAATTCCTGTTGAGCGACGGCGATCGGATCGATATCCTGTCGCCCATGCAGGGAGGCTAGCGCCATGTTCGATCTCTTTGGAACGGCGCTTGGCTCACGCCTGCTTCTCGGCACCGCCCAATATCCTTCACCGGCCATCCTCGCCGATGCTGTCAGGGCATCGGGCACGTCAGTGGTGACCGTCTCGCTCCGCCGTGAAATGGCAGGCGGCAAGGCTGGCGAGAAGTTCTGGTCGTTGATCCGGTCGCTCGGCGTCCAGGTCCTGCCCAACACCGCCGGCTGCCATTCCGCCAAGGAAGCCGTCACGACCGCGAAAATGGCGCGCGAAGTCTTCGGCACGTCCTGGATCAAGCTCGAAGTGATCGGCAACCACGATACGCTGCAGCCCGACGTGTTCGGCCTGGTCGAAGCGGCCCGCATCCTGTGCGAAGACGGTTTTGCGGTCTTCCCTTACACCACCGACGACCTCGTCGTTGCCGAACGGCTGCTGGACGCGGGCTGCAAGGTCCTGATGCCATGGTGCGCGCCGATCGGTTCCGCGCTCGGCCCGGTCAACACCCTGGCGCTGCGCTCGATGCGCGGACATTTCCCCGGCATTCCGCTGATCGTCGATGCGGGGCTCGGACGGCCGTCGCACGCGGCAACCGTCATGGAACTTGGCTTTGACGCCGTGCTCTTGAACACCGCGGTTGCCAAGGCAGCCGATCCGGTCGGTATGGCGGGTGCGTTCGGCAAAGCGGTCGATGCCGGCCGTGAGGCTTTCTGCTCGGGAATGCTCGAACCGCGCGATGTCGCCATGCCGTCGACACCGACATTTGGCAGGGCGGTTTTTTCATGAAGCGCGACCCCTTCTACCTGATCGTCGACAGCGCTGCCTGGATTGAACGGCTAGTCCCGCTTGGCGTGAAGCTGGTGCAGTTGCGCATCAAGGACAGGGATGAGGCCACGCTGCGGACGGAAATCCGCCGCGCTAACGACGTCTGCACGGTCCATGGTTGCCAACTGATCATCAACGACTATTGGCGGCTGGCCATCAAGGAAGGCTGCGGCTTCGTCCATCTCGGTCAAGAGGATTTGGCTGCGGCCGATCTGCTGGCGATTAAATACGCCGGATTGAAGCTCGGGCTTTCGACCCACGATCACACCGAACTGGAAACGGCGCTGGCGGCCGAGCCGGATTATGTGGCGCTGGGACCCATTTATCCGACTAGCCTCAAGAAGATGAGATGGGCGCCGCAAGGGCTCGAACGGATCAGCGCGTGGAAGCAACAAGTTGCACCGGTTCCGTTGGTTGCCATCGGCGGCCTCAACCCTGACCGGCTCGACGGTGTCTTCGAGGCTGGCGCAGACTGCGCGGCAGTGGTCACCGACATTACGCTGAATGCCGATCCCGAAGCGCGCACGCAACAATGGATCGAGAAGACAAACCGGTGGCGCTAAGGCAAGAGCCGCACGTGCTTGTCGTCGGGGGATCCGACTCCAGCGGGGGTGCCGGCGTTGCACGCGATATCGAGACGATCTCTGCCGTCGACGTGCGCACCTGCCTTGCCGTTACCGCGGTGACGGTGCAGACACATGATGCCGTGATTACAATCCATCATCTGCAACCCGGCCTAGTCGCCGATCAGATGCGCGCCGCACTGCGGGCCAACAAGGTGTCGGCCATCAAGATCGGGATGCTCTCAACGGCTGAGATCATTGTCGCTGTTGCCGGAGTGCTGCGCGAAAATCCGGGGATACCGGCAGTACTTGACCCGGTGCTGGCCTCCTCGTCAGGCAGGCCGCTTTTGGAGGTAGGCGCGATCGGCGCCATGAAACGTGATCTCATGCCGCTCTGCCGGCTCGTCACGCCAAATCTCATCGAGCTGGCGGTCCTTGTCGGTTCGGAAACGGCAGCGGACGATGATGAGGCGCTGCGGCAGGGAAAAAGACTGCTTACGGCCGGGCCGCAGGCTCTCTTGCTCAAGGGTGGCCACGCGACGGGACCGCGATCAACAGACATTCTGTTGAGTTCCAATCAGGAACCCATTCGCTTCGACACGCCCCGTCTTGCTGGATCGATGCGCGGAACGGGCTGCATGCTGGCCAGCGCGGTCGCCGCGCATCTGGCGAATGCGAGCTCGCTTGAAGAGAGCGTGCTTGAAAGCAAGCGATTTGTGCTCAAGAGGCTTAAAGAGAATTCTGCCGGATGATCGGCCTAGCCATCCGTGCTCCCATCGAAGAGATTGTCGCTTGGCTCTCAGCGCCGGCCGAGCCGGATTGGTAAACTTAGCGTCATTCGACGCCACAGGTGCCCTCCTCGGGTGACAAGGCGCAAAGATTGCCAGGGATGACGACCAGCAGTTGGTTCCGCCCGGTTTTCGATGGTGCGAGTGGCCGACAAGGCCGCCCGGCAGCAAAGCCGGCCCGGGCGGAAATCGTCTCAATGAGGTTTGCTTTCATACATCTCGTTGCCCCAGAACCGTGGTCGATTGTTGGGTGAGGTGGAGACATCCTCGACTTGCGGCAGTGACAGGTCTGTCTCGTCTGGCAATTCACCGGCCATAGCGGCGGCGAGCTTCGCCTGATCGAGCTCCTTTTCCCAGCGCGCCACGACAATGGTCGCGACCGCATTGCCGACGAGGTTGGTCAGCGCCCGGCACTCCGACATGAAGCGGTCGACGCCGAGAATCAGCGCCATGCCGGCAACCGGCACGGCGGGCACGACCGACAGCGTCGCAGCCAGCGTGATGAAGCCAGCGCCGGTGATGCCGGCGGCACCCTTGGAGCTGAGCATGGCGACGAGAAGCAAAAGGACCTGGTCGCCGAGAGTGAGGGGCGTGTCGGTCGCCTGTGCGATGAACAATGCCGCCAGCGTCATGTAGATGTTGGTGCCGTCGAGGTTGAAGGAATAGCCGGTCGGGATGACCAGGCCGACGACCGAGCGCTTGCAGCCGGCGCGTTCCATCTTGACCATCAGGCCGGGGAGCGCCGCCTCTGACGAGGAGGTGCCGAGAACCAGCAGCAACTCTTCCTTGATGTAGCGGATCAGCGCCACGATCGAGAAGCCGTTGTAGCGGGCGACCGCGCCGAGCACCATCAGCACGAACAGCAGCGAGGTCGCGTAGAACGTGCCGATCAGCATGGCGAGATTGGCCATCGAGCCTATACCGTATTTGCCAATGGTGAAGGCCATGGCGCCGAAGGCGCCGATGGGGGCTGCCTTCATCAATATGGCGACAAGGCGGAAAATCGGTGCGGTCAGCGCCTGCAGAAAATCGACGACGGCACGGCCGCGGTCGCCGACCAGTCCCATCGCAATGCCGAACAGCACAGAAAAGAACAGTACCTGCAATACATCGCCCTGCACGAAGGCGCCGGTGATCGTATCGGGGATGATGTTCATCAGGAAGCCGACGATGGTGGTGTCATGCGCCTTTTCGGTAAAGGTCATTACCTTCGATGCGTCGAGCGTGGCCGGATTGATGTGCATGCCGGCGCCGGGCTGGACAACATTCGAGACGATGAGGCCGATAACCAGCGCCAGCGTCGAGAACACCAGGAAATAGATCATCGCTTTACCGGCGACACGGCCGACTTTCTGCAGGTCGGATACGCCGGCAATGCCGGTCGCGACCGTCAGGAAGATCACCGGCGCAATGATCATCTTCACCAGTTTGATGAAGGCGTCGCCGAACGGCTTCATCGCGGCACCTGTCTCCGGATAGAGATGTCCAAGCAGCACGCCGGCGGCGATTGCCACCAGGACCTGCACGTAGAGATGCCTATAGAAGGGAACCTTGCCGCGCGGCTCGGCGGCAGCGATCTTTGTCTGCATGATATCCTCCGTTGCGCGCCGATCGGGAGACCCGACCTCCCGGCACGTTGAGCTTCAACAGCCTCGCGGCTGCTGAATCTGAGTTCGCAACTGGTGTGCCAGATGAAGCCTGGCGTCGGTAAATCCTTGATCTCTCACGCCTAATCATCAATTCACGCCGCTTGCCTCTGGGCAAAAAGCGCGGCTTCCCGCACAAATTCGATTGTCCGTTGTGCGAAAATATGCACAAATGGGTGATGCCGCAGCGCCGCACCTCCGACCTGTCTTCGACGCCCGAGCAACTCGGCAGGCGTGCGGTCCGAGCCTGGGTTGGGTTCGCTGCGATAGGGCTCGCGATCATTGCCGCGGCGCTCCATGGCTCCGGCCTCTACGCTCGTGACATCGAGCTCAAGGCGCTGGCGGCACAGGCGCGCACAGATGCCAACCTGAAAGTGGCGCTGCTTAGCGCTGTTTTGGAAAATCCACGCGCACTGCCGCTGCTGCTGTCGGAGGACCAGCAAGTGCACGATGCTCTGGCGCGGCGCGATGCCGTCGCGATCGATGTACTGAACCGCAAGCTTGAAAACCTTGTCTCCGGCACCAAGGCATCGGTGCTCTACGTTGCTGGCACCGATGGCATAGCGGCCGCGTCTAGCAACTGGCGCGAGCCGAACAGCTTTGTGGGCGGCGACTACGGCTTTCGCACCTACTTCTCCAGGGCGATGCAAACCGGAACAGCCGAATATTTCGCGCTCGGCAATGTGAGCAAGCATCCCGGTCTTTACATTTCGCGGCGTGTCGGCAGCGCCACGGCACCTCTCGGCGTCGTCGTCGTCAAGATGGAATTCGACCAGCTCGAGCAGAACTGGCGCGAGGCGAATCGGCCGACCTATGTCAGCGACGAACATGGTGTCGTGCTGGTCACCAGCATTCCATCCTGGCGCTTCATGACGACAACAGCCCTTGCCGGGCCCAACCTTGCCGCGATCCGCGACAGCGAGCAGGTCGGAGATGCGCCGCTTATGCCCTTGCCGATCACGCGCCCCCAGGCATTGAGCCAGGACGTATCGATTGTCCATGTCGTCACGCCAGGCAGCAACGACGCGGAATATCTGCGCCTCTCAAGGCCGGTCCCCACCACGCCCTGGCGGCTCGACTATCTCGTCCCTGCGGAAGTGCCGCTCGCTGCCGCTGTCCGCGGCATGCAGCTCCTGGCGCTTGGGATCGTGCTTCCGCTCCTCGGCCTGGCAGCATATCTGCTCTGGCGCCGGCAATCAGCGCAAATGCGGATCGCGACCGAACAGGCGGCGCGCTCCGAGCTGGAACGCCGTGTCGCCGAACGGACCCGGGATCTAAGCCGCGCCCGCGATCGGCTACAGTCAGAGATCGTCGGTCACCGCGGTACGGAAGCGAAACTCCAGGTGGTGCAGCAGGAACTGGTCCAGGCAAATCGACTGGCCATCCTTGGCCAGGTCGCGGCCGGCGTAGCGCATGAGATCAACCAACCGGTTGCCACCATCCGGGCCTATGCCGACAATGCCCGCACCTTCCTGGAGCGCAAGCAGACCGCTCCGGCCGAGGAGAACCTCGGCGCCATAGCCGCGCTGACGGAACGCATCGGCTCGATCACCGAGAACTTGAAGGCCTTCGCCCGCAAGGGTCGCACCGCCGCTGGCCCGGTAGAATTGCGCGGCGTCATTGAGAGTGCAGTAGTGCTGCTGCGAAGCCGTTTTGGCGGCCGGCTCGACGCGCTTGTCGTCGAGCCCGCGCCCACGCCGTTCAAGGTCATGGGAAGCCGGGTCCGGCTCGAACAGGTGCTAATCAATCTCTTTCAGAACGCGCTGGAAGCGCTTGACGGCCGCGACCACGCTAGGGTGGAGGTTTCGGTGGAGGAAACGGCTGATGGCGTGGCGCTCAGCGTATTGGACAACGGGCCCGGCATCCCGCCGGCGATCCTGAACTCGCTGTTCACGCCCTTCAACACGTCGAAGGAAACCGGCCTGGGTCTCGGCTTGGTGATCTCGAAAGACATCGTCGCCGACTATGGCGGGCGCATCGAGGTCGCGAGTGGCGACGGCGGTACATGCTTCACCGTTCATCTTTTGAAGGCAGCGTAATCGAGCATGACGCACCAGAGCGCAGCACCGGTCATCCTGATCGATGACGATCGTGACCTCCTGAAAGCCACCGCCCAGACGCTCGAGCTTGCCGGATTCGCGGTGTCGGCGTTTTCGATGGCATCGAAGGCCCTGGCCGGCATCGATTCCGATTTTGCCGGTGTGGTTGTGTCCGACATCCGCATGCCCGAGATCGATGGATTGCAGCTTTTCGACCGCATCCTGCGGCTCGATCCCGACATCCCCGTCATCCTCATCACCGGTCACGGAGACGTCCCAATGGCAGTCAAGGCGATCAAGGACGGCGCCTACGACTTCATCACCAAGCCGTTCGCCGCTGACGGACTGACACAGAGTGTGTGGCGGGCAGCTGAAAAACGCCGCCTGACCATGGAGAACCGGGCCCTGCGCGAGGCGGGCGAGTTGGCACAGGACAGCTTGCCGCTGATCGGCGAGACCCCGGCGATGGAAAGACTGCGTCGCACCCTAAGGCAAATCGCGGACACCGACGTCGACGTGCTGGTGACCGGGGAGACCGGCTCCGGCAAGGAGGTGGTGGCCGGATTGCTGCATCGCTGGAGCCGCCGCGCCAAGGGCAATTTCGTCGCGCTGAATTGCGGGACCTTGCCGGAGACGGTGATCGAAAGCGAGTTGTTCGGCCATGAGGCAGGCGCTTTCACCGGCGCACAGAAGAAGCGGATCGGTCGCGTCGAGCATTCAAGCGGCGGCACGCTGTTCCTCGACGAAATCGAAAGCATGCCGGCGTCGACACAGGTGCGGATGTTGCGTGTGCTGGAAATGCGCGAGGTCATGCCGCTCGGTACCAATGACGTAAGGCCGGTGGATCTGCGCGTGGTCGCCGCTGCCAAGGTCGATCTCGGCGACCCGCGCCAGCGCGGTAATTTCCGGGAGGATCTCTATTACCGGCTCAACGTGGTGACCGTCTCCATTCCACCGCTACGCGAGCGCCGCGACGATATTGCTCTTCTGTTCGGCTACTTCGCAGAGCGTGCCGCAGCCCGCTTCGGCCGCCCGGTGCCTGCCGGACCGGCGTCAGTGCACCGTTATCTGCACGAGCACGACTGGCCGGGCAATGTGCGCGAATTGGCGCATTTTGCCGAACGTTTCGTGCTCGGGCTGGAACAAGAAATGCAGGCGCTGCCCTCTGATGCGGCTCGCCCGCTGCCCGAGCGCCTGGAGCGCTACGAGGCCGACATCATCCGAGAGACGCTCGGCCGCAACGGCGGAGATGTCAGGCGAACGGTCGAGGCGTTGGGCATTCCGCGGAAGACCTTTTACGACAAGTTGCAGCGCCACGGCATCGTACGGGGCGATTTTTCCAAGTAGTTGGCAATCTTCAAAATCGGTGCGAGAGCGCTCGACTCACGCCAACGGCAGGCCGTAGGTGCTAGAGACAGGCCTAAAAAGTTTTCCTTCTTCTGTCGTCGAATCGAACTCGAACGATTCGGGTTTTCGGTCCTCCTAAAGAAACGTCCGCAGAGGACGAAGCGCGACCTGTTCTCTGCTGCGCCTGGGGGCGGCCCGATCATATCTTCATGACCAAGTTGTGGATTCTCTTGTGGGACCACATCGGCCTTTGGGTGCGCTGGATAGGCGCGGCCGTCCTATGCCCCTTCTGCGACACGAATGGCCTTCCGCGGCCGCCGGCGCGTTAAGCGTATATTTACCGTAGTTCGGCATGGTTCAATCCTGCGGTGATATTTCGAGTACCGCAGCCCTACAAGCTCCCAGGCAACATGCCCGCGCCTCCTCGTAGGCGCGGGTTTTTGGTATCCCCACTGGAAAAAGTAGATTTCCCAAATCATGAGAGTCGACGGGACGTGATGTAGACCTCGGCAGGGGCGCTACGCGCCTTTTGAGCGGCGCGACGAAGCTGCTTCGCATCCGGGGTTCGCTCTCCATCATCGAAGCGCCTCCGATTGCGGAGGAAGTGCATTGTGCGGGCGGTAAGCAGCCCGCGCGTCATTCCGGGACCCGCCAAATCGGGAGGCTGGGTTCCAATTCTCCTTCAGCGGCAAAACAATGGCGTTGATGTCGAGCAGGCTGTGAGGTTCACCAGACGAAGTGCGATGTTTCTCGTAGCGATGGCGAGAGAGCCTGCTTTTCTGCAGTCAGAACGTCAGCAAATCGCTAACCAGTAATCGGTCCGGTCGGTTTCAGTGCGGTGCTCCGCCAGCCAGCAGATATCGATAGCCGTTCGTGGTCATCCATCGGGCTCGCGCGAGATGTGTTTCCCATGCTCGGAATGCCCGTTCCGGCTCCTTCGTGGGATCGATATGCAGAACGATCCTTGCCACGTCGCGCCAGTCGGCGTGCTCCGCCGCCGCATCGAGAAGGCGGATATAGGTGAGCAGTCGTTCCTCATCGTAGCCGGTCAGGATGGGGGCATCTGGAGCGACGTCGGCAACATCGGGATCGAGCAGCGGTTTGAGCACAGGAGAACTGTCCCCCTTCAACAAGCACCCTTCAGATCGGGTCCCTATTATAGCGAATAGGAACGATCATTCCTAGAACGACAGTTCCTCTTCTGATTCCTAGTCGGTCATGGATCTCAAGGAGATCTTGGCCATCAATTTGCGTCGTTTGCGCCATGATCAGGATCTGACGCAGGAAGAGCTGGCAGCCCGTTCTGGGCTGAGCATGCGTTATGTCGGCTCGATCGAGCGTGCTCGGGTTTCGGCCAGCGTCAGCGTTCTTGGTAGAATTGCAGATGCGTTTGAGGTGGACCCGTGCGAACTCATCAGAATCGCAAAACGGTAAGTCCGGGAGTGTCTGCGGATCCGACCGGCTCTGCAGCCTAACAAGGCAAGAGGCCCAGTATCATTGCGGCGCTTTGTTGTACCTTAGCTGGCTTGGGCGGCGGGGAAGCGAGGGGATGTTCCTGAGGACCGGAACGGCACATGCCGGCAGCCTCAGCGCTACGTGGGTCATCAACAGGCTGGGTCAGCTTGCGTTCCGCATCGACTTTCGCTTTAAAGAGCGCCTGCCACCCGGCTGCAGGAGCGCAAGCCGACCTCGCAAAGACCTGCCGTTGGTCAAGAAACATGCGTGCTTTTGGCCCGGCCCGGGTGTCCACGACCGATTGGGCTACGCCGCGGTACTCGGCTGCTTCGGCGTAAAATGCCCCAAACCTGCGCTGGGTACCGGGCTTGTGTTCGTGAGGCCATGAGGGTGGAAAGGAGAATCATCGCATGGCTATCGAGAAGAAACGACTGCACGGTTGCTTGCGGGCGCGATCCGCAGGAGCAGTTTGTCAAGGACGGCAAGGCTGGGCGTCTGCGCGCCCAGCCTTGCCGGTCCACGTCTAGACCTCGATGACATGGATGTGAGCCGCCCCCGCCACCCTGGAAGGCAATGCCAAAAGTCGGGCTCATCCCTTTCCGGCCGCGGCCAGCGGAGGGCCGACCACAATCACGGTCGGCTCGGTCGACAACAGCTTCTTTGCCGCCGCCTTGACCTGATCGAGCGTCACCGCGTTGATGAGGCCGGTGCGGCGCTGCATGTGGTCGATGCCGAGATCATCAAGCTGCAGCTGGACCAAGGTCCCAGCGATGGAACTCGATGAACCCAGATTGTTGATGGCATAGGCGCCGACCAGATGTTTCTTGGTCGCCACCAGTTCGGCCTCGGTTGGACCATCCTCGGCCAGCCGCTTGACCACGTCCCGCACGATACCAAGCGTCTCTGTGGTGCGGTCCGAGCGTGTGGCGGTGGTTACGATCAGAGCGTCGGCATGGTCCTCGTTGATCAGCGAGGAATTGACGCTGTAGGCCAGCCCGCGCTTTTCGCGCACTTCCTGCCACAGGCGCGAGGTGAAGGGGCCGCCGAGAATCTCGTTCAGCAGCACCGCTGGGAAGAAATCGGCGGCCTTGCGCTTTACGCCTGGCCAGGCGAGCTGCAGCGACGTCTGCGGCAGGTCGTAATTGACCTCGATATGCTGCGCCAGTCTGGGCTCGATATCGGCGACAGGGGCAAGCGCCTGGTTTGGCGGCAGATCGCCGAACACCATATCGAGCTTCTTCTTCAGCGTCTCGGCGTCGATGGCGCCGACCACGGCGACATGCAGGCCGCCGCGCCCGAACACCGCCTTGTGCAGGGCCTCGAGGTCGGACTGGGTGATGGCGGCGATGCTCTGCCTGGTGCCCTGATCGGAGCGCGAATAAGGGTGGTCGCCATACACGGCGCGCGCCCATCGGTTCTGCGCCACCGTGTCCGGGTCGTTCTCGTTGGCGATGATGCCGGACAGGACCTGGGCGCGGAGGCGGTCGATCGGCGCCTGGTCGAAGCGCGGCTCATTGACCGCCAGCCGCAACAGGTCGAAGGCTTCGTCGCGCTGTTCGGCCAGCATGCGCATGGAGCCGTGGATGCTGTCGCGGGTCTGCCCGAAGCTCATCTCGATGCCGGCATCGTCCAGCTTGATCTGGAAGGCTTCCGAATCGAGCGGGCCAGCGCCCTCAGCCAATAGGCCGGTCATCAGATTGGCCAGGCCTTCCTTCCCCACCGGGTCCTGCGTCGAACCGCCGCCGAAAGCGAAACGGATGGCGACGACCGGCACGGAATAGTCCTCGACCAGCCAGGCCGTGACGCCCTTCGACGAGGTGACGGACTGGATTTCCGTGGCGCGGGCGGCAAGCGCCGGCAGGACCAGGAAGACGATCGAGAGGAAGAGTGTGGCGAGCGCGCGCAACCCCTTCCCCTCTGCTTTTGCGGGAGACGAGAAACTGCGGAGATATTCACTGGTCATCATATCAATTCTCCGCCTTGACTTGCGGCAGCAGATAGCCGGTGGTCGAGCGATCCAGCACCAGATAGCGCGCGGCAGCGGCCTTGATCTCGTCGGCGGTGACCTTGCGGATGCGGTCCGGCCATTGCTGTACTTCCTGTACATTGCCGCCGGTGGATAAGGTCGAACCATAGATGTAGGCCATCGAAATCTGGTTGTCGCGGCCAAGAATCCTCGACCTGACATAGCGGTCCTTGGCTTTTTCGAGCTCATCCGGGGTCACGCCGTCGCTGGCGATGCGCAACACCTCGGCATTGACCGCAGCTTCGACGTCAGCGAGCTTGGCGTCGCCGCGCGGCGTGCCGTAGACGGTGAAATTGGTGTCGTCGAGCATGGTGCCCTCGAAATTCGCGCCGGCGTTGGAAGCGATGCCTTGCCTGACCACCAGCTCCTGATAGAGCCGGCTGCGGTTGCCGCCGCCGAGGATCTCGGCCAGCAGGTCGAGGGCTTCGGCCTCGCCCGGCTTGGCGGTGCGGTAGGACGGCACCACCCATTGGGTGGAGAAATTGGGCACGCTGACGCGGGCGTCGGAGAGCGTCACGTTGCGTTTGGTGTTCTGCTCCGGCTCGACCGGGCGGACGCGTGGCGGCAGATCCGGCCCGCGCGCGATCTTGCCGTAGGTCTTCTCGGCCAGCGCCTTGACTGTATCCGGCTCGACATCGCCGGCCACGATCAGCACCGCGTTATTGGGCTGGTAGTATTTGTTGTAGAAGGCGACGGCGTCGGTGCGGTTCAGCTGCTTCATCTCCTGCATCCAGCCGATGACCGGAATGCGATAGGGCTGGTTCTGCCGCAGCGTGGCGTCGACCTCCTCGTTGAGCACGGCCTGCGGGTTGTTGTCGATGCGCGCGCGGCGCTCCTCCAGGATCACACCGCGCTCGGTCTTGATGACGTCATCGGTGAGGATGAGGTTGCGCATGCGATCGGCCTCGAAGCTCATCATCAGCTCGAGCGCCGACGGCGCCACGGTCTCGTAGAAGGCGGTGTAGTCATAGGAGGTGAAGGCGTTGTTGGAGCCGCCTATGTCGGAGACGGCGCCAATGAACTCGCCGGCCGCGTGATGGGTCGTCGCCTTGAACATCAGATGCTCCAAGAAATGGGCGATGCCGGATTTGCCCGGCTGCTCGTCGGCGCTGCCGATCTCGTACCACACCATCTGGGTGACGACGGGCGCACGATGGTCTGGGATGACGACCACTTCCATACCATTGTCGAGCAGAAAAGCCGTTTCCTTGAACTCGGCCGGCCGCTTGTCGGCGGCGAGCGCGGGGCCGACCAGCGTCAGGGCGGCTGTGAAGAGCAAGGCGCGCAGAGTGTCAAGCGCGGATGTCGAAGCTGGCTTCGTGAGCTGTTTGAACCAGATCGGCGTCTCTGGGCAATATCGAGATCGCGGGCGGTTGACGCCAAAGCCACCGCTGGCTTCGCGCGCGCATGATCTCTCTGATGCGGATTTCGACATGTTGGTCTCCTTGCTTCCTGACATTAATCGCGATGGAAAAAACAAACAAAACTGATACGGCCGCGCGCGGGTCGAGGCGTTAGACTCAATCGTCGTGCCAACAGCGCAAGACCGGGGTTTTTCTGATGTAAAAGGGGATCGACCGAACACCACAGTGTCGCGGACGCGACCAACCCGACAGTGAGTATTGTTCGGTGTCCTCGCGTCAGAGCGATGACCCGCCTCTTCGGAGAATGCGTCGATGGCTGCCGCTATACCGCTCGTGCAGCAGGGCGCGTTCGCGAGCGGCTTAGTTGCCCCCCTCACAGCCCTAGCCCTCGTTTTCTGCCGAAAGCCCAATCCACACCACCCCCGGCCCGCATGACGCCAGCGAGGTGACTGCCGAGGTGTTTGTCGAGTGCAGGTGACCAGGGCACGAGCTTGAAGCCGAGCCCGTCATCGATCATCGCGAAGCGGCCTGAGGCAAGAGAGAAGCGCCGCCGGTAGGTACCAGCAATTTGGTCGCCCTCAGTAGCCTTCGTGAAGGGCAGACCTGTCCCGGCGGCCAATTGCTCACCGAGTGCATCAACCTCGCGAGCGCGAAGCGCTGCAATCAGGTTGCGCGCAAGTATGACACGGTCAGCCTCACGCCGCGCGAAGCCTTGCTCGACAAGGTGCTGGGTGCGGTTCTCCAGCGCCTGTTTAACCTGCTGTGCAAATCCGCCCTCGCCTAAATTGGTTGGCCCATGCGCGAGTTGTCGGTCGAGCCAAGTCGCGCCGTCAGCATGGACCTGCTCTTCGATCGCAAGATCAGAACGGACAGCAAGCGCGACGCGGCTGCTGCCTCTTCGATCTTCGTAGCGCCGAAGCTCGACGATGGAACCTGGTGCGGAGTCTCCGGTGGCATCGATATTTTGAAAGCGGATGTAATGAGTGCGGCCATCGGTCCCGTCGACGATTGCGTAAGCAGATGCGCGCAACTCGTCATGGAGGCCTCGTTCGATGAGCCTGCCGATGATCGGCACCTCGCCCGCCTCGCCCCCGAAGACTTGGTCGGCAGCACATCTATCGAGCCCATGTTCGGCCAAGCTGCGATGCATACGCTTGATGATGTCGCCTCGCTCGCCAAGCGCTCGCAGGGTGGCTTCGGCCTCGGCGACCATTGTCCACTGGCCCGCGCCGATCGGGGCGGCGAGGCCGAGGCTTTCCAATTTCCGCAAGCGGCCGACCTTCACCGCGAGATACTCATCAGGCTTTCGGTCCGCGATGGGCGCGACGTGGACAACGCCATGACTTGCCATTTCACGAACAAGCTGGCGATCGAGTACCGTCCAGCGTTCAGCCTCAATTTGTTGATGGAAAGCATGACGAATTTCACGATCGGTCCTTAGGCCAAGCTCCTGAGTGATCAGGTCCTGTGCACGATTACGCATCCCATTTTTGATGTAGTCACGGGAGATGACAAGATCCTGACCGTCCTCAGCCCTGCCGCGCAGAATGATGTGAATGTGGGGATTGTCGGTATTCCAATGATCGACGGCAAGCCAATCCAGCTTGGTGCCAAGGTCCTTTTCAGCCTGCGCCATCAGGTCGCGAGCGAAGGCCTTGAGGTCGGCGATGTCGACCGCGTCTTGGGGCGAGACGATGAAGCGAAAATGGTGTCGGTCATTCGCGCATCGCTCGGCGAAATCCTTGACGTCGGCATCGTCGGTTTCCAGACCAAACATGCGCGCCTTCTCGCCGTCGCGGGTGACGCCTTCGCGACGCAGGTAATTCAGGTGACGCGCCAGGGGGCCATTCTGTTTCTTGTGACGGACCACGAGCGCCTTGACTGTGCAAGATCGAGAGCGGCTGGTGATGAAGCGATTGGCGCGAAGGCTCGCCACCCTGCCTCGTCCGAAATGCGAGCCGCGCCCGGCAGTGATTGTGCCGTCGCGAGAGATCCTCCCGCCAGCTTTTTGCGCGGCGGCGAGCGCCTGGGCAATAAACGGCCGTGCCCGTTGGCTCTGGCGTGAGCGGATACGGCCGGGCCGGACGCGAAAATCGTCATCACCTCTCACGCGGTTTCACTCGCGATGTGCGAATCACGTTGAAACCGTTGTAGAAAATCAAGTCGGGCGATGTGCGGAAACTTGTGGCGATGTGCAGAAAGCTCGAGAAAAGCCAGCCAAAACAACCGACCGACCGAGCCGCACATCGCGGCCTTTTATCTTGCCATCCTAATCGGCAGTTCTTGGGACGATCTTTCGTGCATCGTCGTTTCTCCTTTTTTGTACTCCAGAACACTTCTGAGCTTTCCGCAACAGGCTTTTGTGCGAAGGGTGAGAGTTCCGGTGCGCCGTGCAATCCTCCGCGCTCGTCGACGGGGTGTCTGGGCTGCAACAAAGCAGCGCTCGAACCGTCGCGGCGCACATTTCCATCGAACCCACGGGGCATCGTCACAGGCAATCCGGGGCGGTCCGTCGCGCCACTTTCGTGGCCGGCCGCAGGCAAGATAACGTGCTTCCCGTCGTTTCTGGTCTGCACCAGTCCTCATCCGCCGCAGCGGAGCTCCATCGTTCAGAATGTGGCCGCCAGCATCGCTGCCGGCTGTCCGGGGTTGCTGTTCTTTGCGGTCATGCGTGCGCGCCTAGCAGCTTGCGATCTTTCACGTGGGCGCGCGCCGCAACGTCGGTCGCGCTGGCGCTGGCGTCGCCGACATAGAACGTGCCGTCGACCCACATCGCGTGCATGATCACCGCCAGCTTGCGCGCCACGGCGACCGTCGCCTTGCGCTGGCAGGAGCGCTTGGCCAGCGCCGTGCCCCAGCTTCGCACCTTGTCCTTGCCCTTGAAGCGCGTCATCAGCGCCGACGCCGCCTCGTAGAGGGCACGCCGGACATCCGCGTCGCCCGCCTTCGAGATACGGCCCTGGATGTCGATCGAAGAGCCCGACTGCCAGCGCCGCGAGGTCAGCCCGAAGTAGGCCGCCACGTCACGCGATCGGCGGAAGCGTGACGGGTCGTCGATCGCCGTCATGCACGAAAGCGCCGTCACCGGACCAACGCCCGGAATCGCCATGAAGCGTCGGCACAGTTCGTTGCGGCCGACGAACTGGACGACCAGTTTGTGCAACCGGCAATACTGCTTCCACAGCGCCGCCCGGGCGTTGAGCATGGCGTCCATCAGTTCCGTGGTCAGCGCGTCGTCCGCCGCCGCCTCACGCACGGCCTGGTCGAAACCGGTCCGGCCGGTCCCTTTGATGCGCACGCCGAAGGCCTTCAGCGAGTGGCGAATCGTGTTCTCGAGGTCGAGCACCTTGCCCTTCAGGACACGCCGCTGCGTCAACAAAAGCCGCATGCGGTAGCAGCTTTCCGACTTGATGTGGGCCTGGCGGAACCAGCCGGTGCGCATGAGATGGGCGATGCCGAGCGTATCGGCCTCGTCGGTCTTGTTGCGCTGCGCCGACATCGCTGCGCGCACATGTTTGGTCTCCAGACACACAGCCGGCAGCCCGCGCTTCAACAGCTCCGGGTGCAGCCAGGGCGACAGCGAGCCGGCTTCGTGGCCGACGCGGCGCAGGCGCACCAGGATCCGTCACCACTGTTGTCTCCAGATGCACCACGCCATGATCGTCGACGACGCACACCGCCGTCTCGTCCATCGCCACGTCCAGCCCACAAAAGAATTCCATGGTGCGCCTCCTGCGCTGTTTCACAGGCGCAGAATGTTCAGCCGAGTCGCCACCCCTCGCCAGCGGCGCCGCAGCCGACGCACAGGTTTGCTGTCCAGCCAGGCGCCCGCCCCGATTACGGGCGGCAATCCCTCCCCGACTTGCCTGAGTGCCAGCAGTTTCGCCGCCAATTCCGCGAAGAAGCAGGCCGGAGTGCGAGTTACACTAAGTCCAGCGCTCATGGCGATGCACTGCGCGATCGTGGGACGAAGAGGCTGTTCCCGGCTAAGTGCGGTGCAGGACGAGCAACTTCAGAACCGACATCCGGCTTCGGCTCAAGCGCCGTGACATCGTCTACCGCTGTGTCGATCCACGACGGCATGTTGGCGGAACGGATCTGCGTGAACACCGTTTGGTCGACGGAACCGAAACCTCTTTTGCCGCGCCATCCGACGTCATTTATCCGAGCAAAGTCGCGACCAGGAAACTGCGAACCATCAGCGCTCGACCGGTTTCCCAATCGTTCCGAGCGGGGCGGGATTTCAACAGCTCCCTTGATCAGCGCCCTAAGTTTCGCGACGTAGTCGATCGTCTCACGAGGCAGCGGACGACCATTCGAAAGATGCTCCTGATAGCGTTGTGGTCCGGCGTTGTAGGCCGCAAGAAATCCCTTCCGACCGAAGCGATCGAGCATCTCGCGAAGATACCCGGCGCCGGCTAGGATGTTGTCTCGCGGATTGAACGGATCGGTTCCGAGACCATGTTTGATGCGCAGTTCAGCCCACGTGGCGGGCATGATCTGCATCAGGCCGACGGCAGATTTGGGTGAGATGGCGCGGACATCGCCGCCGCTCTCGACATGCATGACCGCGCGTATCAGGTGCTCGGGAAGCTCAAAGCGTTTGGCGGCCTCACAGACGTACGCCGACCACTTTTCATTCTTTGCGATTGTTGTCCCGGCGCACGATTTTGGCACCGGTTGCGACGGCGCTTCCGCTGCGCCGGCCGCAGAACCAAGCGTGAGCAACGCGCATACCGAGAGCATCGCAACGCATCGGTGAGCTGTGATGCGCGCACCACCGTCCCGACACGCCGACAGCCTGCCGCCGTGCTCGCTTCCGTCAAGGGCAAGGCTTCGCCGACCGGACCTGCTTCCCATGCGTCGTAGCGCAAACAACGCCTCAATCGATGAACAAGCGTCCGGTCGCCCTTGACCTCCGCTGCGCGCGACAGCCGCCTGACAGGCGATCGGGTCGAAGGGTTTGACCAGCGCCCGATCGATCAAAGGGTTTGCCAGGGTAAGATCGATGACGCGCGATCGAAACATTGAACTCAGGCTCGCTCTTCGCGCTTCGAAGGCCGACTCCAGTGCAGATTCCAGACGTCCTTTTCAGTGGCGACCTGGAAGAGGTTGGCGCGGATCGGCTGCGTGAACGAAGGATCGTCGATGAGTACAGAGAGATAGGCGCCGGCCTTCTCACCGGTGCGATCCCACGCCGCGCCGATCTCGACGCCGTCGCAGTAAATGCGGTGTTCCGGTGCATTTTCCGCGTCCGATTTCTCGATAGGCAGGATGGCAAGCTTTGCATCAATCGTCAGCGTGCAAATGTTGCCGAAGAAGCCGTCGTCGTTGCGGATGAAGGTGCCGATCTGACTCATGTGATTATCCTTTCATGGTGAGGGGAAACGAGCCGTCACGGCTCGTCGGGAGCCGGTTCGCCCGAAGTATCCGGTGCCGGAAAAATGCGGTCGGGGGTCCAGATGGGCACCGCGCGGCCAACGATGTTGGTGATTTGGAGTGGGCCGAAATACCGGCTGTCAAAACTGTCGGTCGCTCCCCAGTTCATGAGGAACACTTCGCCGTCGCTGAGCACACGGCAGCCCCGCCAGACGGGCAGCGGTCGACCCTTGCTGTCGTGCTCGAGCGCGGCCCCGTAGATCTTGCTGTGCGCGATGATGGTCGCCCCGCGGCGGCAAACGGTTTCACCGCCAAGCGCCAGGACGTGCTTCAGGAGCGGTACGCCGCGGGGCAGATATAGGCGCTCTGCGAGGAAGCCGGCCAGCGCTTCGGAGGGCATGACGACGGCGAGGTCGCCGACCTTAGGCGTGCCACCTTGCTCGATGCGATAGAGCCCGATCGGAGCGCTCGCCGACGCGTTCCAGATCAGCCACGGAGTATGTCCGCTTAACGCCGGCGCGACGGTCAATCCAGCACCGCCGAGCATTCCCCCGATGATTTTGCCGCGTGCGCTCATGACTCGATCCGTCGGCGCAGCAGCCAAGCTTCGTGCCGCTGCCGTGTGTAGGGCCTGGGGCTTTCGCGTGCGACAAGGCGACTGTGGGCGTGACGCCAATACTCCGGCGAGGCGTCTATCGCGTCGATGCCGAGTGCCTCGACGGCATCGATAATCTCCAGCACCCTTTCAACCTTCGGCCATCCAATGGCGGTGAGCAGGATGTCGGCGCCCGGCCGCACATGTGGGATGGTCGAGCAGCGCGTGCCTGAGCCGACGGCGCGCAGAATGTCGATGCGGGAGGCGACGGTGCCAAAGTCATTCGCCGCCCAGCGGACGAAGGCGAAGATGCTACCTGGCGCGAAGGCGACGACGCGGCGGCTCCTGTCGACGATCCTGTTCTCGACGGCTTTGCCGAAGCGGATGTAGTTCTCGATCCGCTTCTTCAGCCAGAGCAGCTCGACATAGGTTAGTTCGCTCATGCCGTCCTCCCCGGCAGGAGGTGGGCAGCAGCAACGGCCTGCCACCCCGTTGACGGAGCGGCTGGCTCGGGGTTGATATCTCGGCAGGCGATCGGGAGAGCGCATCGCCAGCGTCGTCCACAGTCTTCCGGAACCTGGCCTTCCGTTAGAAAGAATCCGAAGGATTCCGGGTTAGATAAGTTAGAGGCGAGAATTCGGCTTTCGCTCCCATGGCTTAGGCAGTGGTCGGGTTCCTGAAATGACGAGGAACGGGTTCCTGAAATCCCGTGCCTTCGGGTTCCTGAAATGACGAGGTGATTCACAGCTTGGCCTCCGCCGCCCTGGCCTTGCCGAAGCGGTTGAACGGATCCCGGTGACAAGCCTTGAAAGTGAGCAGCGGTTCGCCGGCCTGCGTCACACCGAGTGTGAGTCGATAGCCCGGTAGAGATTGCCGGCGAACGATGCCGCGAACCTCGAAGGCGAAGCGCTTGTAGGCGGATAGGCTGCCGGATTTTGCGTGGAGATGGCGCAGGTCGAACGACCAGCCATGCGCCTGTCGTCCGCCATGTTTTCGCACGAGTCGATAGAGCCAACGCTCAATGCCGCCAGTCAGGTCGAAATAGGCACGATCGATGGTGAGCACGAAGGCGTCGACAATGATGCCGGCATAGAACCAGTCGGGCAGGACAAGCTCGATGCCAAGCGGTCTAGCGCAATGGTCGGCCCGCTCCTTCCATTCGTTGATCCAGGAGAAGCGGTGCATGCGCCGCTCGGTGGGTTGGCGGATCGAGGTGGCGACGGTGGTCGACTGGAGACGGTCGAGCGCCGCCTTGAGCAGCAAATATTCGCGGGCAGACGTGCCGCGCCCGATGAACGTCAGGATTTCATGCGGCGTCGCCGCCATCATCCGCGAAGTCCGCAGTCCCTTGTCGCGGGCATCGACGATCTGCGAGGCGGCCCAGATCAGGATGTCGGCATCCCAGATGGTCGCCATGCCGTGCTCGATGGTCGCCTCGACGCGGATGGCGACTTCGCCCATCCGGAAATCGATCGGCCTGATGCGGCGCGATTTGGCCAGCGAGAAGAATGGCCAAGCCATCAGGTCCTGTGCATCGCGCAACGCCATCTTGCCGGGACGCGCATGAAACAGCGCAATCGGCTCCAGGTCTGTCGGTGGTGGTCGCATGTCCAAATCCCGCAGAGCTGGAAGTTTCAGCGCGACTTGCCGGCATAGGCTGGCGCGCGCGCCGCATGCGGCTTGGCGGGCGGAACGTAGGTGGCGTTTGTGTCGCTGGTGGAGGTGCGCGCGCCGAGCTCGATCCAGGCACGCAGGTCATCGATGTCGTAGAGCACGCGCCCGCCGACCTTGCGATATTTGGGGCCGGTCCCGTAGGTCCGGTGTTTTTCCAGTGTCCGGGCGCAGAGGCCAACGATAGGTGCGGCCTCCTTGGTCCGAAGATATTTTTGGGGCGCGTCCGCGGGACCCTTCGACATCGCTCGATCTCCATTCGGTTCTGCTGTCGCCCTGGCCTGCCGGGACGCGCGAAACGGACGATGGCCGAATTGAGAAAAAGGGAGGGAGGGCAAAGATCGGCGGGCGTGTTTTTACTACCCCAGGCGCCCCGATCAGCGCCGACAATGGTCCACCGGCGCGGCATGGCGTCTTAGGAGAGCGAGCTGGCGATGTAATGGGGGCTATGGGTTCCCCGTGGTCAATACCAAGATCTGATGATCGACCTCAGCTCCGTTCTTTGGATTGTTGCCCGCCAAGGAGGAACGTCCATGCCGCGTGCCAGCTACCGTCTCGCCGAAGATGATGCCGGAAGGTGGCAATTGGCTTTTGATCCTGAAGAGCTACAATTATGCATCGAGTTCATCGATTGTGACTCTTCAACAAAGCCCGGGGGATGGATGTCGGTTGAGGATTTTTTGGCTTGGGCACCACGCAATCCTCTTCATCGAAAAGCGCTCGATTGCTTCGTCGCGTTCCTGAAGGCTATGCTCACCAGAGCCTGATCTCATGACGCGGAGCTGCGGTGGCGGCTTTGCGGATAGAGGAGAAGGTCCCGATAGCCGCCGGCCACCAGGCGGTCGGCCCGTCGCAGGATCGCCCGCACCTTGTGGCGCAGGTGATGGTCGCGCCAATCGCGCGCAGCGATGGGCTCGCGGGACAGCAGTTCCTCGGCGAGCCGGCGGTAAGGAGCCCGCTGATGCCTTCCGTCGAAGGCGCGGAGATTGAGAATGTGCTTCAGCCTGGTCTGTTGAGGCAGTGAGCCATACCGGGTGCCGAGCGGACGGCCATTCAGCGACCGCCAGAGCCGGCGCGCGGCGTCCAGCCTGGTTTCGAGATTCTCGTCAAGCGGCAGGACAACAGCGTTGATGTCGAGCAGGTCTCCTGCTTCACTGGAGATGATGTGATGTGTCTCCGGAGCCGACGGCCACAGAATATGAACCCGCTCGGCTTCGGTCCAGCTCTGAGTTGTGCTGCGTTGTCGAAGGACAGGCGATGGATCCGTGGAAGCTGCCAACTTCGTCGCTTGAAGAACCCGAGGGGACGCCTGTTCCGTCCAGACGATGTGTTCGGGTGAGAGACGCTCGTCAGCAGAGATTGTGAAATCGCGCGCCCCAGCTTGCGGCGAATTCCGGCGAGCCGACGAGTTCTCCGATCGTCAGTGGACTTGGTGCCAGCCGCTGACATTCGGCGGCAAAATCGGCGTTCCGGATCAGATACTCGGCGGCAAACTGATCGGCTTCGTAGCCGCGCATGCGCTCGTATGCCGCCGGATCGGTCCAATCGCTTCGCGACATGGCAACGGTCCTCATGCGGCCCGCGGTCTGCCGCGAGCTTCGCCTTCAGCTTCCGAGGCAACGGTTGGTTTGGGTAGTCAGAGCGTCGGCAAACCGCCTTGCTGAATGAGCACAGCGCCAGTTCGATTCCCTAGTGCGGTGCACCGCCGGCCAGGAGATAGCGATAGCCATTGGTGGTCATCCATCGGGCGCGAGCAAGATGAGTTTCCCAAGCTCGAAATGCCCGTTCCGGCTCCCTCGCGGGATCGATATGCAGAACGATCCTGGCCACTTCGCGCCAGTCCGCGTTTTCGGCTGCCGCATCCAGCAGGCGAATGTAGGTGAGGAGGCGCTCCTCGTCGTAGCCGGTCAGGATTGAGGCGTCTGGCGCGACGTCGGCGACATCAGGATCGAGAAGAGGTTTAAGCATGGCAATCCCGTACGCCGACACACTCTTCGATGTGCTGCCAAATCCTGATTTGGGCCCATGGATGTGACACGGCCATCACCTCGATGCGCTATGACTGAACGCGACCGGATTATCAGATTTTCTGGTTATCCGATTTTCCATTTAATTGATCTGCCGGCTTCGTCAAGGACCGGCAAAATGCAAAAGACGCTTCGATCGCCAAGACATGTGCGTCTGGTGCAACTGATCGTTGAAAAGCGTAGGAAAGCCGGGCTCAGCCAGCATGATTTGGCGAAAGCGCTGGATAGATATCAATCAGTGGTCGCGGCCATCGAGTCCGGTGGCCGGCGAATCGACGTTGTCGAATTTCTCGATCTGGCTGAAACGATAGGCTTCGACCCGCATGAGGTATTGCGTGAGGTCGTAGCCGTTATGAACGCCCGGCCAAAGCACCGCTAAAACTCGGTTTATCGTGCTCGATGATCAGCCATGTGTCGCAATCTGACTGCAGTCGCATCGCAGCCGGGCAGAGCCCGGCGAGCGGCGGCCGCCTGTCGGGACGCGGCCGCGACCGTCGATTGCCTCCCTGATCCCCGGCAATTGGTGATTGGCGGCGCGGCCGGATATCCGGCCGCGCACTGTCGGAACGGCTAGGCTGCCTTTTCAAGCAATGCCTTGGCCTTCCCTTCAAGCTCAAGACGGTTGTCCTGATGGGATTTTGTGCGGGCATGCGCTGTCATGCCCTGCACGAAATCGAAGATGCTTTCGGGTGGCCTGCCCTCCTCCTGCATGACGGTTTCGATGATCTTGCCGGTTTCGACCTTCGAGAACCCGCGCTTGCGCAGGAAGGTTTCGCGGTCGTCATCGCTGCGGGCGACGATCTTCTCGCGAGCGGCCTTGATGCCGGCGATGAACGGTGTCGGCGATGAGCTGGCAAAACGGGTCAAGGCAGGCGCGGCCTCATGGGCAAAGCGCTGGGCAGCAAATTTCGAATGCCGGATGCTGATTTCCTCGAAACCTTCCACGCCCCAAAGGTTGCGGTTCATGCAGACTGCGCGGAGATAGAACGAGGCGATGCCGAGGGTCTTCGATCCGACCTCGCTGTTCCAGCAATAAAATCCCCGGAAATACAAATCCGGCTCTCCGTTCGGCAGGCGTCCCGCTTCGATGGGGTGGGTGTCGTCGACCAGAAACAGGAACACGTCACGGTCGCTGGCGTAAAGCGTGGTGGTGTCCTTCGTGATATCCACCAAGGGATTGTGCGTCATGGTTGCCCAATCGAGCATGCCCGGCACTTTCCACATGGTGTCGCCGATGCCGTTGCCTGCGATCTTCATGACGGCTGCGACCAGTTCGTGATCCCAGATGCGTCCATAGTCCGGGCCGGTGACGGCGCGAAGCTCGACGCGTCCGTCCTCCGCCTGCAAGGTTTTCACAAGCTCGGCGCGATGCCTGAGCAGGCCGTGCTGCAGGTTGATGCCTGCTAGCGGTGCGGGAAGCTGGCGCATGTAGGTTGCCGGCGCACCGACAAGGCTGCACAGCTGGCCAAAACTCCAATGCGTGGGCGCGATCGGCTCCTCTTGTCCGGGAAGAATGAGCGAAAGCCGCTCCGCACTCTCCCGGCTTGCCTCGACGCGGACCGCGCGGCTCTCGACAGTGCGGGCGGTGGCACGATCCGCACGCGTGCGCACCGCATCATAAAGTTCGGTCAGCGACAGATAGCGTTCGTCGTCGGGACGCGAGAACCATTCCGAGGAAACGCGCCCGATGCGCTCGCCGCGTGAGATGTCGACTCGAAAGCTGCCGGAAACAGGTTGCCGCCGATGGTTGTTGTCGGCGCTGTCGATGGTCGTGGTCATGTTCATTGGGGTCACTCCTCTTTTTGGATGCCGAAGGCATGTCCTGCGGCATGCCTTCCGGGGGCGCGTGAGCGCGCGGGAGTGATGGGGGCCATTGCCGGCGCGCGGAGCCGGGCTGCGCGGTCGAGCGGAGCGGATGAAATTGACCTTGAGGATTGCCGGTCTTCGCCGCTTTGCGAGCCGGCGGCCCTGGTCTGCACAGCCGGCAATGGCGGGGAAGCGAGGGGAAAGTCTCCTCGCTTCCCTAAGGGCAGTTGGCAGATTGTTCCGCTGCGATCAAATAAAATCGGACCGGCGTTCTGCCTTGGATTTTCGCTTGCTTGCGGATTATGGAGCGAACGATCATTATTCGCTTGATCTATTGTACAAACTGCACAAATAGCATGCTGACGTAACTGAAGACAAAGAAGGAAAGTCCATGACCGTATCCGATGAGCAGCAGGGCAAAACCGATCTCGTGTCGATTGCTGCCGATATCGTCTCCGCTTATGTTTCTAACAATCCAGTGCCCGTCCCGGAATTGCCGAAGCTGATCGGCGATATCCATTTTGCTTTGCAAAATGTCGGCACACCTGCGGCTCAGCCTGTGATGAAACTGGAACCCGCCGTTTCGATCAGAAAGTCGGTCACGCCGGACTACATCATCTGTCTGGAAGACGGGAAGAAGTTCAAATCGCTGAAGCGACACCTCAGCACGCACTATAATCTGAGCCCCGAGGAATACCGGCAGAAGTGGAGCCTGCCCGCCGACTATCCGATGGTGGCACCGAACTACGCCGCAGCCAGGTCGGCCTTGGCGAAGGCAGCCGGGCTTGGCCGCAAGCCGGCGGCAGCAGAAGCAGCCGAGGTGCAGAAACCGAAACGGACGCCGCGCGCCGCCGCAGCGACTATGAACGCGCCGGCTGCAAAGCCGCCGATCAAGAAAACGCGCAAAGTTGCCGCCAAGGCCTAGCCTGCTGGAGCGAATTGCCTATTGTCCGGGCGGTGGCGGACTGAGCATGGTGAAGCCCCGGCGCGGCGCGCCGGGGCTTCTTTTGTTTGAGCCGATTTCACTCGGCGGTGCGGCGGGACCAGATGAGCGAGTACTCGCCCTGGGTTTCGGTCTCGACCAGGCTGGCGTAGATCGGAGCGGGGAAGCTCGGATCGTCGAGTTTGACCGAGTGATAATCACGCCCCTCGCGGGATGTCTTCTTCCATGCCGCCCCGAATTCGGTGGCGCCGGCGAAGATGCGGAAGTCCGGACCCTTCTCGTTGTCACCTTCGGCGGGGACGAAATCTACGGTCTTGACGTTGAGGTTGAGGGTCTTGACGGAGCCCTTGAAGCCCTTTCCGGTGCCGGTGAAGATGCCGATCGTAGCCATTGCGGTGGTTCCTTCTGTTGATCGGGCCGCGCCCATCGCGGCCTCGATGGTGGTCGTGAGACCGGGGACGATCGGCTCGCATCCCAAAGGGGCTGAAACGAAGTGGAAGACGGCGGGGCGAGGCTTTCTTGGACCGCGAGGAATGGCCGCGCAGCGGACAGGGGAAGAAAACGCAGCGCCGCCGTTGCGGGAAGCGATCGAGGCGAAGCCGGTCTTCGGTCAGACCCAATCCATTCGAGGACGCCGTGGGCGTGGCTTGCCAGCAGACCAAGAGGAACCGCCGCAACGGCGAATTGGTCGGATTTAACATCGCAAATGGCTCTTGGATCAGTGCGGAAGCATATTCACGGCAAGGCAGGAATCACTTCCCATTATGAAATGGCGACAATGGAAGATCCCGGCTCTCGCCGCCCTTCCCGTCAATCCGTCGTATTCGATGCGAGACGGAAATTGATACCCGCGCCAGGGCAGCGACTAACGCCGACTTAAGCCGATGACCCGAGTTTTCCGTTCCGATCTATGCCAGCCTGGCGGAGACCACAGGCGCGGACGATCCATTACACCTGGTCTTCCGCAGCTTGCCCAATGATCGGAGCCGTGAAGCCTATGTGCCTCGCAGGCTCTTGCGAAGCGTCCGCCGCCGTCCATCGCGTCTCGGGTTGCAGCTCATTACCCGTTGTCCGGCGTGGTTTTTTCGTTGCTAAGGCTGATGGTGTCGTGCTGTCGAGGTCCCCGGCCGCGCAACCGCGCGGCCGGAAAATTCGCGTGCCTATCAAAGAAACTGACCGGAGCCGCCGAAGCGGCTCCGGTCGCTCCATCTCACTCGGCCGCGACGTGGAAGGGTTCGTCCTCTGCGGCCGCGCTGTCGCCATCGGCTGCGGTCAAGTCTGTCTCATCCGGAGGGGCAAGGTCTGTCGCCGGCTGCTCGTTTGCCCCTATCACTCCCTCGCTGCTGGCGCTCCCCGCCTCTCCAAGCGCAGCGGGTCCCCTTGTGCGCAAGAGTGCCGGCAGCCATCCGGTTCCGACGAGCAACTGCTCGGCCGCTTCCGCCATCGGCTGCTTCTTTAGAGTGACAAGCCTGTCCGCCGCCTCACCGCCGACAGCCTCGCACACTGCCGCGAGGATGTGCGCCTTGGTGATGCGCCCAAGGTAAGTGCGTACGGTCGGCGTCCAGTGAGCCGTCATATCAAGCGAGACCGCCGTGGCCAGCTGGTCCGCCGTTTCGTGGGCGCGCGGCCTGCGCTCCCAAGGTTGCTTCACCGCATTGACGGAGAGTGAGGCGCAATGCGCAAACAGCGCCATGACGCTGGCATGATCAAGCGAAGCGATGAAGGCCCAAAGGTCAGACACGTCACGCGGCATGTCCGCTGCCCATTCGGCGTGGCGATCAGCCAGGGCCTTCCCCGCTGCCGTGTCCTCGATGCCATCGGCGTGGCCGGCAAGGCAGGTTCTGGTTGGCCGGATTTCCAGGCAATGGGCTTCCGCTCCCTGATAGAAGACCTGCGCGGCAAGCGTATGCGTGACGGCGATCAATGCAACGTCCGATTGCTCGCCAAGCGCAAGGCGAAGGCCAAGTGTGCGGTGGGCGGTCAGGTCGCGCACGAGAAGATCGGACAGTGGCTTGCCGGCGTCCTCCGCGTCGTCGTCGCTATCGTGACCAAGCTCCGGACTGATACCGTCCTCGATGATCTCGCCATCACCATTGACGGTGTAGCCATTGCCGGCTTCTGTCCCTTCCGTCTCGGGCTGCTCGTCTTCGGCGCGGACGAAGCCGCGTTCGATACGAGCCGTCCCATCATGGGAAAGCACGACAAACACGCCGCTGCGCGCAATCACATCCGGGTCGTAGGCATGACGCAGTGCATCGATGCGCTCGATCTCGGCTTCAAGCTCTCCAAATAGCTGATCGACATCGTCGGGCAATTCCTCGGCGCTGCCCCATTCTTCCGTCAGTCGGTTGAACGCGTCCAACGCTCCTGCATAGGCGACTTCGTCTTGCTCCGACAAAGCCACCGGCTCCGGATAGAGACGGCGCAGGCCATGCGCATGCGGATAGTCGACATGGACATCAGCCCATTTCCAGCCTTCGGCCTCCTTGATGGTGTCCGCGACGCTCTGCAGCTTCGCGACCACCAATTGATCGAGCAGCGCCGCATCATCATAGAAGCCGCCGCGATCATCGGTGAACAGGTCGCGGACGATCATGCCGCCGGCCCGGATATAGGCGTCCGAACCGATGAAAATGGCGCGGCGGTCGGCAGCCGCAACGTGGGTCCGCGTCAGTTCACGTCGAATGATATAGGGGTCGCGGTTGTAGGTGAGGTTGTCAAAAACCTGCTCCTGCCTGGTCCTCGGTGATGGCGAAGGCCATCAGCTGCTCGAGGGTCAGATCACCATCGCGGTAGACCTGCATCAGCCTGGGGCTGACGGCACCAAGCCGCAGGCGCTGCCGCACCAGCTGAGGCGTCACGCCGAAGCGGGCGGCGATTTCCTCAGCGCCCCATCCGCGCTCCTCGCTCATGCGCCGGAACGCTTCGAACTGATCGGCGGGGTGCATCCCTTCGCGCGTAATGTTTTCGTCCAGGCTGATTTCGTGCGGATCGTTTTTGGTATCGACAATGCAGCGGATCGGTTCGGTCTTCTTGATCTGCTTGCGCTTGACGCGAAGCATTTGCGCCAACCTGCGCCCTTCGCCGATTGTCACGAGATAGAAGCCGGTTTCTGAACCCTCTGCGTCAAGCTCCGGCTCTACCACGAGGTTTTGCAGGATACCCTTGGCGGCGATGCTGGCGGCATAAGCTTCGATGATCGCCTCGCTATGCGGGGTCTTGCGCGCATTGCGAGGCGACTTTTTCAGCTTGTTCAGCGGAATGAAAACTTCTGTGCCGCTCGCGCTGACGATCTTCGCGTTCGTTTCATTGGTCGTCATTGTTCTGGTCCTTTCGCGTTGGATGCCGAAGGCATGCCCCTCGGCATGCCTTCCGGGGGCGCGTGAGCGCGCGGCAGAGAGGGGGGCGAATGCCGGCGAGCGGAGCTGGGCTGCGCGTCGAGCGGGGCGGATCGTGTCAGCCTAGCGATGAGAAGCAGCGCCGCCTTGCGAGTGGGCGGCCCTGCTTTGCGCAGGCGGCATTCGCGGGGGAGAGATGGCCAAGACCATCTCTCCCCGCGCATCGGGCTCACAGGTAGAATCGGGAGATAGATAGGTGACCGACCGACGATCGAGTTTCGATGGGGCGCGCGGTTGTCCCTTCCTGGCCGAACGGAATGAATCGGATGATTCCCAGGCGCTCGCTAACGTCCAAACAATTCTACCGGAAGGCGGCGCCGCCAACAGCATCGGAATGGAGAAGCTGCCAACGTCGCTAGTGAGTTGCATGGTCGACGTGACTTCATCGGAGGGACTGCTTTACGAAGCGCCGACCGTGATTCTGACGCCTGCCAATACCGAAAGCGAGCTGCACGTCTGGGCATTAAAGCTGCGCGAAGAGCCGCCTTCGGCCCGGTCACGGGCACAGTCCTATCGGCCTGCGACCATGGACAATCACCATCACTGCTCAAGTCTCGTCAGCCGCTCGTAAGGTTGACCTTGTAACGCGGGTAATCGAGAAATTCGCCGCTAGCTGCTGCGATCTGCCAGCCTGCATCCAACGGAGATGTAGAACGTTTGCAACCAATGGTCCGGCCGGAACATCACACCGCGCGCAGCACAGCACCAAATGAACCAAGCGGCCGTTTGAGCGAGGCAGTACAGCGGCGGGCGTAACAAGCCGGTGGCATGTCCTCCGGTCGTGTCGTCTGTGCCGAGGATGAGCAGCGGCTCGACAGGCCAGCGCAGCAGCCAGCCATAAAAGAGCGCCCTTGAAAGGAAGTGGACTATGACAAAGCTTGCGATAAACCGCCGCCAGGCGATTGTCGGTCTCGGCACAGCGGGAGCCCTGACCTTTCTTGGCCGGCCGGCCTTTGCTGCGAAGAAGGTGAAGCTTGGCGTAATGCGTCTCGCCAGCCAAGCGCCCAGTTACATCGCCTGGGAGCGAGGCTACTACAAGGACGAAGGGCTGGACGTCGAACTCGATTTCTTCAAAGCCGCTAAGCCGATGGCCATGGCGATTGCCTCGGGCGACGTCGATTATGCCGTCACGGCCATGAGCGTCGGACTCGTGAGCCTCGCCCAGACGGACGCAATCAAGGTGATCGGCGGCGCACTGTCTGAGGAGAAAGGTCTCGTCGGCGCCGTGATTGTGGCATCAGAAAAAGCCTACCGGGCCGGCCTTATCACGCCGAGGGCACTGAGCGGCACCACGTTTGGCGTCACCAAAGTCGGATCTTCCTTTCACTACATGTGCCACACGATCGCAGAGGCGAACGGCATTCCGATGTCGGAAATCACACTGCGCCGGCTCCAGAAAGTCGGCGCAATCATCAGTGCGCTGGAGACCGGCCAGATTGACGCCGGGGCCATCCAGGGCAGCATCGCCGATAAGTTGCTCGCCGGGGGCAATGCCATGCAGATTGGTCTGGTGTCCGACTATGCGCCCAATTACCAGGTGACCACGGTGTTCACCTCAACCAAGAATGCCGCCAACGAGCGGGAGCAGACCGCGGCGTTTATCCGCGCCCATTCGACGGCAGTCGACGACTACAACGCCGCCCTCGTCGACAAGACCGCTACTCCGGAGGAAGTGGATGAGGTGGCCAACATCATCCACAAATACGTGGATAGCAAGCGTCCGTTGGCCGCGGCGAAGGAAACCTTCCTCAGCAGCGCGATGCGAATCAAGAAGGGCTGTGCGCTTGCACTCGATTCGGCGACGGATCAGCTTGAGTGGCTCAAGGCGAAGAAGATGGTGAGCAAGACGATCACGCCAGAGATGCTCTTCGACACTTCCTACGTCGAGACGATCTAATCCGCGCAGGTTCACGATTGCACACTGACCGTCGGGACGGGCGAGAGAGAAGATGGAACTGCTGCTAAGGAATGTTCACCCCGCTACGGCGTGGAGGTTCGGAGCGACGTCTCGATTAAGGTCCCACATGGCGAGATCGTGTGCGTTATCGGCCCGTCGGGATGCGGCAAATCCACCCTGCTGCGCTTGCTAGGCGCGTCGGGCCCAGTGCTACGAATCGCTCAATCCTGCTGGCGTGGCGGATCGTGGAAGGCAATGTGGGCTGGTAGCATCGTAGTGGCTGACATCTGGAAGGCAGGGGCACTCTACAACCTGGAGCGCCTGTTCTCCGGGGTGACCATGTTTCCCCTGATTGCCTCGCCGTCATTGACTGCCTTGAGCAGCACGTAACGGGCCTATCGTACGTAAGCGATGGCGGTTTTCGTTTTCGTCAAGGACGGGAGAAAGGAACTATTTGGGCGAAGTTTTCAACGTCGGCGCCCTCCGTGTCGTTCGATCCAAGCCGGTCGGCGCTCGCACCTTTTCGCACGCGGACCGATGCGCGGTAGTGGAAGTTCCATCGGATACAGCAGCAATCCCCCGGCCGTGCAATCCCAGGCTGCTGCACGCAAAGGTTCCCAGCTAAGCAGCGGAGTTTTGTTGAAAAATCGACAAGGTGGGTTGCGGATGGAGGCGATATATGAGCGAGGCCCGTAAACTCGGGAGCGTCCTTGTAGTCGACAATGTTCTCGCCCTTATTCTGAACATGGAAGAACACGTGCTGCGCAGCAATTTGCCGACCACAGCGTCGGGCGCGCAGGCGAAAGCGTTAAAGATCTCCCAAGGACGGAAGTCCGATGTTGTCATCGCCAGTTTGGATCTTGGCCACGATGACCTTGGACTCTTGCGTGATCTCCGCAACCTCGGGGACGTCTCCATTATCGTCATTGAGAACCGCCGGGGTGAGAATGACAAAGCCATCCGGCTTGAATCCGGCGCCGACGAGTGTCTGAGTAAATTAAGTGAGCTCTTGGTGCGCCTTGACTCTCTGGTCAGGTCGCGTTTTGCCGACCCCGTGGAGGTTCAGAGAAGGTCACCATCAGGAAGATGGCTTTTCGGCGGATGGGAGCTACGCTTGAAAACGCGACAGTTGCGTGATCCGTCTGGCGCACTGGTACCCCTAACCCAGGGCGAATATGCACTCCTGTTTGCTTTCCTCGAGGCGGCAGAACGACCGTTATCGCGAGAGTACCTGCAACGGGCCACTCGCATCCACGGCGAGATTTCAGATCGCAGCATCGATGTTCAGATCTTGCGCTTGCGTCGGAAGCTCGAAAGAGACGCGCGCGCTCCACGGTTGATTAAAACCAAACGTGGGATCGGTTACGTGTTCAGCATCCCGGCGGAGCTGTCGGAGACCTGACGACAGCAGATGCAGGTGAGGAGGAGCATGGCCGCGCGGATCGTTCACCTATCCACCGCATGGATAGGATATATTGAAACAATCGATTTTTCATAAGTTTGGAAATGGGAATACCAACAGCGCCACGCCTTGACCCACGCGGGTTGGCGAATTCGACCGAATCTACGGAAGGGCACCCGCGACTGCCAGCAGTTCCATGTTGCCGTGATCACCACTTCCATTTGCCCCAAGCCAATGCCGAAGCCTGCCAGGCTCTTTTGGCTCAAATCAACGCGCCCGGCACGACGCACTTGGCCAGCCTCCCTGGAGACGAGTTCCCCGCAAATACTTTGAAGGTGGATGCCAATGACACGTCGCATGCGCCTCTTGCCCCAAACGGGATGGTAGCGGCACGCCGCACGAGACCTGCGGATGTGCGCTCTCAGCGTAAACGGCCGGTTCGCAGAGCCGGCCAAATCCTTACTCGAGCTCGCGGCCCATGGCTCGGATCGGCCTTAGAGCGGCTGAACCGGACGCGGCGCCTCGAAGCGGTACGGGTCTTTCTCAGCTGCGACAGCTGTCTGCGGTTGATCCAAGCTCCGGCGTTGGATGAGAACTGCCCGGAGGCACCATTGTCCATGTCACGCAAAGAGCGCGCCACGCACCGATCACAAGCCACCACGCCAAGAGCACTCACCGTCGTCCGCTTTCGCCCCGATGCCTCGCAATATCGCTGATGCCGGACAACGCACTGGCGCGAGAGTCGCTTTTGCCACGGGCGCCGAACGTCAGCGACGCTTAACCGACGTGATCACCTAAACCGCGTCCCCATCAAAAGGACTGATCATCTCCAAGAGGAAACTATATGGCCGAGTTCGATAGAAGCCCTGCCTTCTGGCGTTCCTTTCCGATTTTTCAGGATTTTGATGACAAGACCATCGCAGCGCTAGGGGGTATCTCAAGCTTTCGCAGATGGCTCCCAGACACGGTGATTTTCCAGCGAGGCGATGAGGGCAATTACATGGTCGGGGTGATCTCTGGGCGGATCAAAGTATCCCTGATCACCCCACAAGGGCGTGAGCTAGTCCTGCGACAACTCGAAGCCGGGGAACTGTTCGGCGAGATGGCCATGTTGGACGATCAGCCTCGATCAGCCGACGCCACGGCGCAGGTGGCCTCCGAAGGTTTCGTCATCGCTAAGAGGCCATTTATGGACCTTATCAAACTTTCGCCGGGGGCAGCCGGAGCCACGATCCGTTATCTCTGCTCGCGACTGCGGGGTATCACCGAACAGTTGGAAACCATCGCTCTCTATCACCTGAATTCCCGGGCGGCCCGTTTTCTTCTCGTTACCCTGAGGCAGATCCACGGCACCGAATTGCCGGTAAGGGCGGATCTCAAACTGTCCCTCACTCAGTCGGATATAGCAGGGATTTTGGGCGCAAGCCGGCCGAAAGTAAATCGTGCTATATTAGCCTTGGAGGAAGCCGGCGCCATCAGACGCAGCAACGGAATCATTGAATGCAACACGGAGCGCTTGCAGTGGATTGCTGAACCAGGCGAGCACTAGGAGCGTCGGTGATCGCCGCTACATCGGCGGCTCGATCCGGGTCGAAAACGCGACAGGCGTAAAGCGCTTGATTGGCACATGAATTCCGCGCCTGTCCGGTTTGTCGAGTTCGCAACAACGATGGTGTGTGGGCTGATTTTCTCGCCGAACTTGTGACCTTTCATGGCTTCCCGAAGAACGCTCTCTTTGCACGGCTGCATGGCTTTTGACCTCCTGGTGGGCAGCAGACATATGGTGTGAAAGACGTCGCGACGGGTGAAGGACAAAGGGAGACCACGTGTCGGTCTTGATCAGATAGGTCGCACGCGCACGAAGAACCCACGCCTGGTGATGGACAGCCGCCGCGGATCGGCACTGCGCTTGCTTGCGCGGCGCATAGATGGCGATCGGCTCGTTGGTTGCGCGAGACAGGCCGGCGGCAGCCGACGTTCTCATGATGGCAGAGGCGTAGAATCCAGACCTGCGCTGATGGCACAGGCACACGAGATCGCCTCGTCTTGGTGAAGGCCGTCTTCACATATCGCAGCAAAGATGAGGGCGAGGAACAGCAGATGCGAGAATTTTTCGCCGAGTGCGATAAGGCACCCCGACTGAACGAAATGGCCAAATTCTTCTCGGCGACCGCTGCGGGAAAATCAGGAGTTCCGATCAAAGTGCCGAGCGTTGATCGGCGTCTTTTCCAGGGGGACGCGGGATTGAAAAACTTCGCGGCGATGCATCGCCAACTATGGGGGCGTTTCAACCCCCATTTCTTTGGCAGCATCCCTTACGTTCTTGAGGAGGAGGTTCGGCTGGGCGACGCACTCCTGAGATACGGGGGCGCGATTGCAACTTCCACCCGTCCGGCTCGATATTATACGCTAGGGGCGGCCCAAGGCTCGCTAGCTCGGACATTAGCCCAGCTGGGCAATGGCATGATTCAGACGCCTTCGTGCAGTCCCAATAAGGAAATGAGGAGAGTTTCTTTCTTCACGGACGGCCCTTGCACGCAACATTCTTCCTAGGTCCGTTTCATCACCTCACGTAGAGCAGAATAGCGTCGACGCCTGAGTTGGGCCATTTTTCGGATGGCTTCGACGTGACCTTCGAAGACACCACATTTCAGATGTATTCCCCAAATCGACGGGAACAGATTGGCTTCGTTCGACGCGGCCTCAAAAAGGACGGCGTATTTATATTATTGGAAAAGTTCAAGCGGGACCACGTCGACGAATATCTCCGCCGCGAGATGCAAGACTGTGGATACAAAGCACGTTTCTTCGATCTAGATGAAATTAAAAGCAAGAATGAGCTTTTACTACGCACTATGAGCAAAAACGAGAACACACTTGCTCAGATTTCAGAAGCATTAGCGGCGCATTTCAAATATGGATGCCTGACATGGAACTCCGGCAATTTTCTGCACGCTTGCTGCCAGCAACAGCGCCGATAATCTGCAACGCATGATTTCGGCGATGGCCCCGCCCTGCATCCCAAACGAATATGTCTATGTGCAAGCTCCCGCTTCGCTGCCAGGACTAGACTTTGAAGTATCGCCATTCCGAAGGTTGGGGGCCCTCAGCAAACATGCGTGAAACTGTCATCGGTGGCGCTTTGGCGTCAGTATGGTTTGGACGCCTCCATTCGCGCCGCCGAAGCTACCCGCCGTCAGGCAAGCCATCCTCATTGCGCTCGCGCAGCCGGCCGACATCCGGTGCCCCAGCGCAGCAGAGCCCTCCCCAAGAAATCTGCCAAGCCGCGGGAGGGTAGATTAGGGGTTGGGCACGAGTCTGTCCGGTTCCGACGTGGCAGGCATCATCATAAACGTTTTGTCGGCTGTGGCTCTATTTCGTCGGGAACCGCATAGCTCGATATCCAGACCGATCGCTTTTGGTGCGCTGGCGCAAGACGTTTCTGCGGCAACGTTGGGCAGGTGCGGTTCTGTTGCGTGCCGGCCAAACCGGCATGGTTGCTTGGCCATCACTGGTAACGAATTCGAGATGGCCCGTTGGGGCTGTGGGCGACTCTGTTAGATCGAAGCGCAAATTGGTGAGGCGTCCGTCATCGAACCTGTCGGCTGGCGCATTTCGATCTCAGCCCTCCAAGGCCTTCTCGATGAAAGTACCGATCGTAGCAAGCTCATCCAATGCTCTCCGGCTGTTATGCAGCATCGGTCGCGTTGCCGGATCGTTGGCCATGTTAGCGACCGTCATGTGCAACATGCCTCGCTCTTTCATCGCCGCGAAGGCGTCACGCTCACGCATAGGCGGGTCGCACAGGGGCAGGGCGTGCAACATCTCGTACGCGGCTCGTTGGGAGACTGTCAGTCTGCCGATGGGCACTCGCTGGGGAAGAATGGCAGTGTGTGTTTGCAGTCCCTCTCCCATCAAGAGCTCAATGATGTAGCGGCAAGTCGCAAGCGCTTCATCGATGTCAAGAGGTGTCAGCATAGCGGGTATCAGAAGGCAATCGGAACTGCCGATTATGGAGTTGTTCAACTCGCTGGGATCGCCATGGGCATCGGCCAAACCATAGTCGAAGCCGCCGAGATCCGCCTGTCCATATGCATCTACCATGAGGGGCAGCTCGTCGGCCACGAATACCTCGCATCGCTGGTCCCAAGCCTGGTTGCGAATGGCATTTGCTTTCCACCGAGTGAGCGGGCGGTTTGGGTCAGATTCGAACAACGCAACCTTCTTCTGTTTTAAGGCAAGCGAGGAGCACAGACCCATTATAGCCGTGGTTTTACCCGCGCCACCTTTGAATGAATAGCAAGTGATCAGTTTCATGCCGCAATCCGTCCGCGCTGTAGGCGCTCCGTGCAAATATTTCCTTTTCAAAGCATATCAGCACTTGGGGTGAGACATAGCGATGTGTCTTGTCACTCGGGTTACCATTGTAACCGTTATTTTGTGCGACTTTGGGGGCCGTACCGTTATGTATTCTTTCCTGTAGGCCAGAAGTTGAAGGCGACACGCGGCATCTGCCGACATCAGGCTCAAAGCAACCAGCTGCGCTTGTGCTCGGCTGAAGTCTTGCCCGAGTGTGGACGATACACTTTTGAGGATGAGACTGTCGTTGGATCAAGCAGGTGGAACCAACCGCTGCCCTTCGTAGCCGCTGCGAAGGGCCGCCGCGACCGGGACTACGAACGCTGAATATTGCCGGAGAGCGCAGGACGATGGCAGGCACGAAGTTGAAGCTCACCACGTTGTCGTTCGGCATTGGGCTGTCATTGCCGCTCGGAGTGATCTTCGCCAGTGTATATGTTAGCCTAAGGGCCGGCCTCAGCGTCCGGGGACTCCGCGAGTTTGACCTGCTGGCGTTCTGGTACGAAACCCCCTTCTATCTCGGCTATGCCAGTGCGACCTTCTACACCAGCTTGATCATTGTCGGCATGACATCGGTGACCATCACAGCCATCCTCACTGTACTCATGCTTCGCCCCAAACACTTCGGAACCGCACGCTGGGCGCAGTTTCGCGAAATGCGCCAAAAGAGCTTCATCAAGCCATACCGTCGCATCACTGGTCCGATATTCGGCAAAACGTCCGGCCCGCGCGGTTTTGGACAATATCTCACCAATGGCGAGCAACCACACAGCCTGGTCGTTGCGCCCACCCGCGCGGGCAAGGGCGTTGGTGTTGTCATTCCAACGCTTCTAACCTTCGATGGCTCAGTCCTTGCGCTCGACGTCAAGGGCGAACTCTTCGAACTGACGTCGAGGGCGAGGTTGAAGCGCGGCGACCGGATCTTCAAATTCTCGCCGCTCGACAGGGAAGGACGCACCCATTGCTATAATCCAGTGCTCGACATTGTTGCTACGCCGCCGGAGCGCCGCTTCTCAGAGACCCGGCGATTGGCGGTTAATCTGATTGCGCCCAAGGGTAAGGGCGCGGAAGGGTTCATCGAGGGCGCACGAGATCTTTTTGTTGCCGGTGTTCTGGCCTGCATCGAGCGTGGCACACCGACCATTGGGGCTGTCTATGATTTGTTTTCGCAGCCAGGCGAGAAATACAAGTTATTCGCGCAACTCGCGGGAGAGAGCAAAATCCCGGAGGTGACGCGCATATTCGACAATATGGCCGGCAACGACACCAAACTTCTGACCTCATACACATCCGTCTTGGGCGACGGTGGGCTGAACCTTTGGGCAGACCCGCTGATCAAGAATGCCACATCGAGATCGGATTTCTCCATTGACAACTTACGCCGGGACCCAACGACAATTTATCTGTGCGTCAGCCCCAATGATTTGGAGGTAATCGCGCCTCTCGTGCGGCTGTTCTTCCAGCAAACCGTATCCATCTTGCAACGCACTCTGCCTAAAAAGGACGAGATTTTCGAGGTGCTGTTCCTTCTCGATGAATTCAAGCATCTCGGCAGGCTCGAAGCGATTGAGACCGCGGTCACCACAATTGCAGGTTATAAAGGCCGGTTCATGTTCATCATCCAAAGCCTCTCGGCTCTGACGGGCGCCTACGAGCAGCCAGGCAAGGAAAATTTCCTCTCCAACACCGGTGTGCAAGTGTTCATGGCGACAGCCGACGACGAGACGCCCCAATACATCTCAAAAGCTATTGGTGATTATACTTTTCACCAAAAGTCGAAGTCTTTTAACCCGAGGGAATGGTTAAATCCTAATATTCATATGTCCGATCAGGGGGCACCGCTGTTGCGGCCCGAGCAGGTGCGTTTAATCGATGACAACAAGCAAATTGTGCTGATCAAGGGGCAGCCTCCGCTCCAGCTGGATAAGGTGAAGTATTATCGTGACCGTCACCTCAAGCCCATATTCGACAGCCAGGCGGGTGCATTGCCCGAACCAGCCCCGATCCCGCTCGTCGCCGAGACGACGGCCTTCCCAGTGGTTGCGAAATTACCAAATGCAGTCGTCGAGATTGCGCCTGGCGATGCCGCACAGCTAACACCTAGCACCGGCATTGCAAATCCGACGGCGGCTCCTATCGACGCCAGTCCGTCCGCGGTGGAGGAAACTTCCGAGGAGCCGCGGGGCACCGTCGCACAACGCGAGCTGCTGGCGCGGATCATTGCACTTCAGGAACTTGGCGTTTCCGACCGCAGCAGCGCGAAATCTGACACAGCGCGTTCAGCCCAGACATTTGATGGGTCGGATCGATTGTGAATCGAACCGGTTCTGATACGACCGGGCTCGCCCAGATACTCGGTCGGCAAACCAGCTTAGCCGAGGCTCAGGCGGAGTTCCGGATCGTATGCCTCGACGGGCTTGATGATCGATGCTGGGCTCCGAGGCTGGCAGGGAGCGGCAAAGGCGGACGCGGAGCTTTCCGGGCGTCCTGAGCAGCCAGTGCGCATGGCCCAAAAACGCCTATTCCACCGTGCGGCGCAATCACGATCACTGGCATGTTCTCGTCGATCAGCGCGATCGGCCCGTGCTTCAGCTCGCCCGCGGCATAGCCTTCGGCATGGATGTAGGAGATTTCCTTGAGCTTCAGGGCGCCTTCCATGGCCAGCGGGAAATTGGTGTCGCGTCCGAGATAGAGCACGTCCTTGTAACGAGACAACTCCCGCGCGATTCGTTCGATCTGTTCTTCGAGCTTCAGCACTTGGTTGGCATAGCGCGGCGCTTCCGAAAGCGCTCGCACCAGGGTCTTCTCTTGCTCCTTCGAGATCGCCCCGCGCGCCACGCCGGCGCGCACGGCAAGCGACGCGAGCACAGACAACTGACAGGTGAAAGCCTTGGTCGAAGCGACGCCGATCTCAGGCCCTGCCAGTGTCGGCAGCACCACATCGGATTCGCCCGCCATGGTCGATTCCCGCACATTGATGACCGCGCCGATCTTCATCCCCGCCTTGCGGCAATAGCGCAGCGAGGCCAGCGTGTCGGCGGTCTCGCCCGATTGCGAGATGAAGAGGGCGGCGTCATTCTTGGACAGCGGCATCTCGCGGTAACGGAACTGCGACGCGACATCGATATCGACCGGCAGCCGAACGTAGCGCTCGAACCTGTATTTGCCGGCCAGGCCGGCGAGATAGGCAGCGCCGTAGGCGGAGATAGCCAGGCAACCGATCTTGGCGAAATCGAATGGCAGGTCGAGCGGCTTGGAGATGCCGGAGACGAAATCGACGTAGTGCGCCAGCGTGTGCGAGATCACCTCGGGCTGCTCATGGATTTCCTTTTCCATGAAATGGCGGCGGTTGCCCTTGTCGACCATGAAGCTGGTCGACAGCGACTGCTGGCGCTTGCGGTCGACTTTTTTGCCGTCGATGTCGAAGATGGCGACGCCGTCGCGGCGCACGACCGCCATCAGTCGCCGTCCTCGAGATAGGTGATCGAATTGGTGAACGGGGCGAGCGCGATGGCGTCCGAGCCCAAAAACATCTCGCCATCGCCATGGCCAACCGCCAGTGGCGGACCGTTGCGCGCGCCGACAATCAGGTCCTCGTCACCCTTGAACATGATGGCCAGCGCAAAAGCGCCTTCCAGCCGCTTCAGCGCCTGATGCGCGGCCTCGACCGGCTTCAGCCCCCTGGCCAGTTCGCGCGCCACCAGATGGGCGACCACCTCGGTGTCGGTCTGCGAAGAAAATTCGTAGCCGTCACGCTTCAGTTCGTCGCGCAATTCGGCGAAATTCTCGATGATGCCGTTGTGGACGATGGCGACACCGTCGGAAAAATGCGGGTGCGCATTGGTCTCGTTGGGCACGCCATGCGTCGCCCAGCGCGTATGGCCGATGCCGATCGTGCCATCGAGCGGATCGTCCTTGAGCCTGCGCTCGAGGTTGATTAGCTTGCCTTCGGCGCGGCGGCGGGCAAGCTCACCATGTTCGATGGTGGCGACACCGGCCGAGTCATAACCGCGATATTCCAACCGCTTCAGCGCGTCGACGATGAGCGGCGCAACCTGCGAGTAGCCGACGATTCCGACGATCCCGCACATGCAGACAGTCCCCGATTGCCCATGGAAAACCAGCGCTATTTAGGGGTGGCCGGCCTGCCGCGAAAGTCACATTGCATTTCGTCGGGTGTAACGGACGCTTCTGGGCGGATGCGCGGTCACAGACCGATACAGTTTATACTTAAAGATCGGACCGGGGGCCGTGAAGAACGCAAGCTAGACTGTTCGGCAATTCCGGCGACGATCTTCAGAAATGGATGTCCTTAGACCAGCCCCCACCATAACCTGTCAGGCTCAACACCGCGGTGGGCGGATCTGGCTCTCTAGGTAACGGCTTGCCGGCCGGTCATCAGATCCCGGAGGTCGGCCAATTCGCAAATCAGCTCGAACGTTCGCGGCTTCGCCGAAATACACGTCATGGCCAGTCCCCCTGACTTCCGGCCAGAATTTGATCTGACCCCTTTCCATGTCCCTACACAATACGCACAAACTCACAAGCGCTGCGGTCCTGCCGGACAACGGCTGAGCAGTTGCGCTGACGGGTTGCACCGCTGGCGCGGCAAAGTGCGCGGTCCACGTTAAAGGCTCCTCTGCGAGTTCCATCGTGGACTCGACCGAGGTCGACCGCGAAGACGACCTCGGCCCGATAAGTTACGCAGTTGAGTTACGTCACGTCCATGAACCTCATCGTGTCAAGTCTCTGGTTCTGTCGGTACCCATGAGTTCCGCTCGCGCGCTATTGTAGACTTCGTTGATAAGTTGCCCGGTCTCACCAATCGTCTCCGCTTGCTGATACGTCCACTCTGGTTGCACCTGCCGGGATCGAGCGTAAATTGCTTCGATGCTCCTGTCCAAATCAGGGTTTTGCGGCTGCTGCATGGCATGACCGGAGGCCTCCGGAATAGATTCGTAGATCATCCGAATGGGCTCATTCTGTGCAAACATCGCGTCTACTCGCGCTGATTGGTCTTCGCTCAAATAATCCCGTCCTTTTTTAAGGGCAGCGCATGAGTTTACAAGAGCTTCTGCTTGTCCATCACCCCAAGTTTCAGCAAGTTCTATCGACCTATCAAGAAGACGCTCCCTGTCTGCCTGGCCAAAGTCACCTATATGGCCTGCTATGTTTGAAAGTGCCAGAGACTGGCCCAATGGGCTATTCATGCCGAGAACTTTGTCGACCGCGGCTGATTTTCTCGTAGCAGTTTGAAACTTGGTTATGGGGCCGACAGGGCAATAGCGTTCGTGAAAGGGCTGCGACACCGGAGCATGATTGTTAGGCGGTATTGCTGCGGCAAACATGCGCTCAGCTGAATCGCCTAGCCGGTTGAGCCGTCTGTGAAATTGCCCCGCATCGCTTCTCTCAAACTCGCTCCCGACCGCCGTGCTCACCATCCTAAGACCGTAAAGGTTGTTCGACGTTTCAACCGGGTCGTCGGTGGCTGCACCCCTCCCCACGCCCCCCAGTACCCCATTCGACAGATCAGTGAATTGTGTGTCTGCACCCTCACCGCGGGTTGAACTTTCAGGTCTACTTCTACGGGTACGGCGTTCCATTGCTCAGAGTCCTTACGTCGTTTCTCTACTACTTCAGGCTACCACCCGGGAGCGGCCTACTGAACTGATTTCGCGTTACTTTTGCAATCTAGAGCACGTCCTGTGATGGATGAATCGATTGTGATGTGACGGGTGCGTTTTGTGCTGATTCAAGATCCACATCAGGATCGTTGGTCACAACTGCTGACGTATATCCGGCTTCCTAATGCGGCTGGACATGTGTGGACGTATATGGACCCCGCCCGACCAGACGCCGACGAATGCGATGAACGGCCTGGATTGCCAGCTGATCAGTCGACTTCGGCGGCACAAAGCGCATTGATGGCCGACCGACCGCCTCGCAGATGGCTTCCGCATCGTTCCGGTCGTTCTTGTTCGACTTGGCGTATGGTGTCACGAACTGAGGGCTGATCAGCCGAACTTCATGGCCGAGATCGGAAAGCACCCTTGCCCAATAATGCGCTCCGTTCGAGGCTTCCATGCCGACCAGACATCGCGGCAGATTGGCGAAGAAGCGGGCTACCGCATCGCGACGCAGCGTCTTTCGCACAACGACTTTGCCGTGGCTGTCGACGCCGTGAACCTCGAAGACATACTTCGCAAGATCCAGACCTATTCGAACGACCTGCATGACATCCTCCTTCGTTGCAGTTGACGCTCGAGATTCCACCGCGCCTAGAGGGCGGGGTCCATACCATTGCCCCCGTTGGTGCAAGAAGAATCTTTTCGAAGAGCACGGAGCGTGGTCGGGTGCTGACATGTGTCCGGCCTCTGGTGCGGCTGTCACATGCCGCGGGCCTGTATGGGAGTTCGCGGAGCGGGTCCAATTCAATCTGGCGCGCTCAAGGCGCGTATCCATGATCTGGTTTTCCCGATCCCGTCTCATTGACCGTGGCGCCATACTCTCCGTTCGACCTTCTCACACTTTGGCAGCCCGTTCGAGGAGCGGACTATCCCGCCAAGGCCGGTACCCGGTAGGTTCCGCCCTTGGCCATCAAGGCCCACACGATGCGCGCCGTCTTGTTGGCTAGGGCAATGATCACCAGCATGGGCGGCTTGCGGCCAGCATACGGGTGAGCCAGGGATCTGCCGCCTCTCCCTTGCGCATGGCCCAGCGCACGGTGGCGCTGGCCCCGATGATCAGTAGCCGTCGCAGGGTTCGCTCACCCATTCGGGACGTCTCGCCGAGCTTCTGCTTTCCTCCCGAGGAACGTTGCAGCGGCGTGAGGCCGAGCCATGCTGCAAAGTCGCGACCTCTCTTGAAGGTTGTAGCCGATGGAGCCAGCGCAGCAAGCGCCGTCGCAGTGATCGGTCCTACGCCGGGAATGGTCATCAATCGCCTGGCTTCCACATCCTCCCTGGCACGCCGGGCGATCTCGCGGTCGAGCACGGCCACCCTCTCATCCAGGGAGCGGAGCTGTTCGACGAGCAGAGACAGGATCGGGCGGGCGGCTTCGGGGATGGTAGAATCCTTGTCCTCTATCTCTGCGACAAGCTTGGCTACGTGGAAAAGGCCCTGCGCAGCCACTAACCCAAATTCGGCAAGATGGCCCCGTATCGCATTGATGGTCTGCGTCCTCTGCCGCACCACAAGATCGCGAACGCGAAACACCATAGCCGCCGCCTGTTGATCTTCGCTCTTCACCGCCACGAACCGCATGGTGGGCCGTTGCGCAGCTTCGCAGATTGCTTCAGCGTCGGCGGCATCGTTCTTCTGCCGCTTCACGAAAGGCTTCACGTATCCCGGAGCGATCAGCCGGACATTGTGCCCTAGCTTCGCAATCTCCCCGCGCCCAGTAATGGCCGCCGGCGCACGCTTCCATGGCAACCGTGCTGGCTGGTTGAGCAGCAAGAAACCGAAGTACGTGATCGCGGCGAAGCTTCTTCCTGAACAGCACAGCTCCCGACGCATCCGAACCGTGCGCTTGGAACACGTTCTTCGCCAGATCCAATCCGATTGTGTTAACTTCCAACATGGACGCCTCCGTTCGAGTGATGATCAACGACACCACTTTGGCACAGCGATGCCGTGAGGGGGCGTCCACATGGGGTAATCGCGGGAGCGACGCGCCCTGGAACCGATCATAGCCTTGGAGGGTGGCTGTTC
>NZ_JBSPKY010000002.1:0-17500 GCF_053848025.1 Mesorhizobium sp. 128a
CAAACATGGGTCAATTCTCGGTGGAAATATCCTGTGTCGCCGGGTCAGTTCTCAGTGGCAATCAACATCGACTCGACATCAAGCCTTGAAAGCTCCTTCGAACGGTCGCGCACGGCCTCGGTAAGGTCGCGCGCGATCAGCCCAACAATCGAGTGGACGCTCCCGGTCATGGCTGGAAGCTCGCTCGGTAGACGCTTGCCATCAAACTCACATGGGCCTCAAGCGGCGGAGTCAGTTCGAATGCCCGGGGTTCACGAGCGAAGTTCCACAGTCTCAACAGCAGCCAGTCGTTGCGATGACGATCAGAGGCCGCCAGTTCGTTTCGCGTAATGTGGAACGGTGTGCGTTCCCAGCCATTTGTCGTCTTCACCTCAATCAGACGATCGCTGCCATCTAGGTCGAAGCTCCGAATATCATAGCCCGCCCCATCGCCATCGACGTGCGACACCCAACGGATTTGGTTGGCAAGGTCGGTGCGTCCGGCAGCGAGCAGGCTAGTGCGCTCATGGGCGAGGATGCGCTCCTCTCCTGCACGGCCGAGCGCCCGGTTCTGGGCGTCCCGCTGGGCGATATCGTGCTTGCGGGCGATAGCGGCCATCTGCTCGGTCTCGTCGGGCGGCGGAGCATTGCTGTGCGTCGGCGGCGGGCCGATCCACAGCATCGCCTCCTCCAGTAATGCTGACTGCGGGCGGCGCATTTCGGTGCGCGCGGCGGGCGCAAGCCACTCCGGGTGACGATCAAGCCATCTCACCACGGCGTCGATGAGCGATGCCTGGAAATTAAAGGCCGGCTTGTAGCCGGGGATCAGGTCTCTCCGAGCCCCTTGAGGACCGCGCTAATATTCTGGTGCTTGTACTCTATCGAGCCGCGCGGGCGGCCGATCGCGGCCTGAAGGAGACGATTATGCCCGGCCTTGCTATAGGGCTGCCCGGTGACGTCGCGACCCAACATCGCGAAATAATTCGCGACGATTGCGTCATTCTGTTCGTCCGACCAGTCGACAGGCATTGGAGACGTCGCTTCATCTAACGAGGAAGTATCAAAGCTTAATCACAACAGCAGCTGCGGCAACACGACCAGCGCACGACAGCGGGCGGCTTGCCTTCTTGGATACGCCAGGCCGTCTACACCTCATTTGCAAAATACAACCTGATCGCGTCCTGCTGCTTGCCGAGCGTGCCGTCCTTCCGGAAGCGAGTTCCGTCGACCACAAAGATGATGCCTTTCTCGCTAGAGAAGACGGCCGTGCTCGTTACAGAGATGCGGACGCTACGACCTTGAACCTGCCCAGTAACGATATCACCGATATCGATCCCGAGGATTGATTTTGCCACCGCCGAGCGTTCGACCTCAAGCTCCGTTTCCCATTGCTCCAGCTCTTCATCGATTCGCGACCAGGCATCTCGGGCCGAACGAAACGGGCGGTCAGCGCCGAACCAGATTCTGTCGGCCAACGCGAGGGTCTCGTTCGGCACGTTTCGCTCCATCGCGCGCGCGGCTCCAGACAGCATTTCGCATACCTGCTCCGCGTCTATTAGTGCTCGGAGCCGATCGCGGTAGGGCGCAACAGTCGCTCTGGTAATGGAAGGAGGCAGAGGTACTTCACGAGTGGGCATGTAGTCGATTGGCATAATTTCACGCAGCGCCAACCTTCCGGTGCTGATGCACTCAGGGGGCTCTTCCTCGCGCCAGGCACGTCGCGTGCTTTGCACCCAGATTTCTGAGGCGGAGATGCAGAGGGTGCTGTCTAGAAACATGCGCGAATCCGGAGTGTGGATGTAGCGGGCAGACCAGGAATGGTCAGCCGACGTCAGTGGCATCACCACATGGTGGAGTTGGTGTTCACGAACCATGCGCACCAGCGAGGCAATCCGCTCTTGTAAGGGAACGGTCAAGCGGACAAGAACGGCGGGACCGTTCCCGCTCGACCACCGGTTCCTTTGCTCGCTCTCGAACATGAGAAGCTGGGGTTGGGCGAATGGAAGCAGCTTTCCGACGAGACTCGCAGCGCTTCCCTGCAGTGAGTGGCTCCAGCGGGCATCGATCTTTCCCTGCTTGACCCACTCGTGAGCGCGGTTCTGGATCAGCAGCAAAAGTTGCGCCGCGAGGTTCGGTTCGAGTTTCGGGAGTCTGTTTCCGGTAACCGCAGCGTCGACACCTTGCGCCTTCAGGTCAGCTACCGCGGCACTGTAGAATTGCTGTTGAAGACTGGAGAGAGTTCCGGCTGCTTCGATGCGCGCGGTTTCGCGCCGGCGCCGATCGATCTCCTCGCGGAAGGCACCCAATGGTGGGCGCCGAGGACCTCGTCCTGCGTGAATCTTGGCCCAATAGCCTCGAGGTGGCTTGGGGACCTGCAGGCGCCTGCAAAGCTTGGCGAGCGCCACATCGGAAATACCAAGATCCTTTGCGACCTCGCTTGTCGGCCTTTCCCAGACTAACGCGAAGAGCTCTTCGCGGGAGAATTCTCGTCGTGTCATGCATGTGCCTCTTGCCGATCCTCCCATATGCGATTCATTGGGGTCGCTCTCAAAATGCAATGGGCTCGCTCAGGGGCGACCGCACTATTAGCGCCCAGGAGCGACCGTCGGAGAGAGCCTACGAGTTCGGCGACTAGCTGTCTTTACGCCGTCACATTCCTCAGCTGCGTCCTTGCCGGTTCGACAGATGTTCAAAAGAGAGAAACGCCAGTGTCGCGCGTGCTCTAGACGAGAGCTCGACTTTGCGCTCAATGCTGGATTGATAGCGCATTGCTGGGTCGGCACCATCTGGTTGGCCGCGAAGCCCAGGGCGGGAAGGATGGCGTTGGGGCAATTTGTGTTGAAAGACTATGCCATTTCGGCCGGCTGACGATCGACTTCGACGATTGAGCGTCCGCCAACAAAAAACCGCCCCGGTTAGACCGAGGCGGTTATTGATTTATGATGAAATCGGTTGCGGGGACAGGATTTTGGCTTGTTTGTCCCACGGCGTCGGCTTCGCCTACTTGCGAGCCCCTGATGACAGTTCAAATCAGCCGGCCACCACAGCAGGCGACAGGATGTGATTCTGTCGACCCTGCTTGCGAATACTTTCAACAGACGAACTCGGTTGCAGCGCTGTATTGGCGGCCCTCTCCCGCTGCCAGAAGCTTCGTTAGAAAAAGCGAGAGTTTGGCGCGTTGGCTGACCCTGCGACATCCAGACGCCGGTGACGCAGGCGTCCTCGCCTTCCGTTAGCGATTGCTGAAATCGCGTTTAACTGGGAGAGACTTGCCCTCCGAGACCGAAGGCGGCATCTTCGCTGACCATGGGAGATGGTGCAGCCAAAAAGCCGAAGGTATATGGATCGGGAATGACGCCGTTTGGCGTCTTTCTTTTCGCCCAAACGTATCGGGCGAACGCTGATGCTCTTGCCTTGGTCTCCCCCCAAATTCGGCCGTGCATTTCCGATCATCCTCGCAGATTTCTCTACTTTCAAGCGTTAGAGCACTACCTGCGAAGCTTCCTGCTTCTCTACGGCAAAACCCCGGCTGACATCCGGGCCTATCAGCATCATTTCTTGGACATGCTGGACGAAGGAAGACGCCTCGGGTTGGAGGTGCCGATCGAGGTAGAAGACTTCATCCGCTCGCGCACGGTCGCGAACGAATACACGCGGATCCGATACGACTACAAGCTTGACAAGGACGGGCCGCGTAGGACTGCGCGAACCATGGAGCGTTTGCGGCTGGTGGTCTGGGAGATAGAGAAAGCCGTCGGTCTGGCTATCCGGGAGACGGGCATCGAGGCTGTGTGTGGTGAACGACCATCGGCAAGTCCACTAAATGGATCGTTTGCCAAAGCATGAGGAAACCATTTCGGCTTCGGCACTGGCAACTCCCGCAGACCCAAGGCGGCGCCAGGTTTTGTACGGCTGCCCGACCAGGTCGAACAGGGAACGAGGCGTCGGCCTCCGCAAAAGTGTCCGATCAGCAGATTGTTGATTGGCTTCACGGCTTGCCTCCAACATGCCGGGTCATTATTTCGATGCTTGGCATAAAGCCCAGAGGTTATATGAGTGAATGGTCATTCTACTCGTTCGACAAAAAGGGCTTCAGCTTCCAAAACTGGTTAGATGAGAATGCACCTGGGTACATCGTCTTAGAGCGACCAACATTCGATTTTACCCCCGTACCGGTCGAGATCTGCCAACAGATATTGAGCGACGTCCAGAAGTGCGTGTCTAACTTTGGCTACATCCCAGTGATCATGGATTCGGGTGGGGTGGGCAGGACTGGTCAGGTGTGCCGGTGGATGAAAGCTGTGGAACGAAGCGACGGCTAGTCCTGGCTTCATAGCCTGGGTATGTAGCGCTCTTGACTGCCTGATCGCGCCGGATAAATTCCATGCCGTGCCTTGAGAGAAGCGGCCCTGGGCATCTTGGCTAAGCCGCGTGATAACCGACGACGGGGGAGCCCTTACGTCGTAGACAACGAGCAGCACGGCTGCCCAAGACAACTCCTTGAACGCATCACTGGCCTGCTGACCCGCTCATGCACGTCTGCGGCCGAACGAACACGTTTGGAGATGGAGTCATGCGGATACAGAGTGGCTATTGGTGGGCGATTAGCATTCGGCAGGAGGATGATCGGCCCGAGATCATCGACATAGGTTCTTATTCCTTTGGCCAAATGGCCAATCGCGTCGGAGATAACGATCCATTCGACTTGATAGAATTCGAGCTACTGCAACGACTTGATACGAGCCTCTGGCCAACGGAGGGCGCCATCGATCCATCGACAGTTCGCGAGGGCTATTGGTGGGCGCTCGACCCGGCAGAGAACGCATATCAGATCGTCTTGGTGGGCAAAGATAGAGCAGTTCGAACCTTCAATGGCGATTTCGATAGTTGTCTGGACGAGTTCGAATTTCTGATGCCTCTGGATCTCATTCCCACGGCTCGCTCCGATCACTAGGGCCTGTCGCCGTCACGTTGGCGGATCGAGCGTCACCCCGAACCCTGGTCATGTCGCCTCCTAATCTGCTGCGCGACACGCTCCATGGCCAACCTTGATGAGTAGGCCCTCGTTGCACATCCGAATGAGATAGCAACGAGCTGAACGGTGCGCGGACAGACGCAATTCTGCCGATGCGGCTATCTGAACCCCTTGATATCAGCGCCGCAACTCGGTTGAAGCAAAACGAGATCTAATCGTATAAACTCACCGCGAATTGTCCGTTAGCAGACGATTTCAACAACAGCGCTGTATTGGCGGTAGCCCTCTACCGACTCGAACCCCCAGAATGAGAACTCCGGTCACCACTGCGGATCGAGACACCCAGCGTCCACATGTGCACGCGCAGTTGGACCGGGCGCAATGCAGAAATAACTTCCATGAACCAAGAGTCGGTCTCTGATTATGGAACGGTCCGGCGACGGCTTCTGGGCCGGAAGCTACCAGTCCGCTAACGGCTCAGATCAAGACGTTTAGAACGCCAATGATCGGCGTCGGCTCCACGCGCATACCCGGTCTCATCACCGCTTGATCTGATCGCCAATGTCGGTCCTGCCCTTGAGGGCGACCATATCGGCAAAGCTCGATCCCTGCGGAACCTTTATGGCTCCATATGGCCGGCCGGCGTACTTGTCCGAAACATATTTGACGAAGAGGATCGAGAGCACGTAATCCTTGTATTGCAAGGCGTCCATGCCCCCCGCGCAACACATCGCACCCCTGCCAGATGCGTCTGTAAATATCAGATTTCTTGACTGCCACGGCGAGCTCGACCCCAAATCACTTTGCTTTGTGTATCAGGCCAATCGCAGCGCTCGGGGGAGGTACAAGAAAAATTTGCGCAGAGAAGTTCGGTATGCCCCGTCATCAGGCTGGCGGCTTCCGCCATTAGCCGTTCTCACCGTCTGCGCAGAGCTTCATCGTTTTTGCGATCACATGAGCCTTTCAAACCGCGCTGTCTTCGCCACATGCGGTGACGCTACTATTTCAACAAGCGAGAATAGACCTCCTGGGCAAATTCTCGCGCCTCGATAGCTCGTGCCCTTTCGGCCTCCCCCTCGGTCGGAAGACCATCCCGAACGCTTGTCGAGGTGAGGCGGTGCAGAAAGGTTCCTTCGCCTTCAGCTGCTACAATCGCGTAAGCCGCGCACGTAAATGCTACTGTAAAAGGGATGTCCACGGGGCGGTTGTCCTCACGTCGCTTTCCCCTTTCGTAGTTCTCAATCGTTCCATGTGACAGATGCAGCGCATCAGCCGCATCCTGCTGGGTCCAATTCATTGAGTGCCGCCAAGCCTTGAAATCATCGGGGCTCATATGTTTGCTCCTGAGAAAATCGGAAGCCCACATTCTAGCATATTCGTACTGGGTACGAAAGGCCTCATCTGCCGTTGTAAGCGATTTGGCCTCTGAAAGGCTCGCGCGCCCGAGAATGGAAAGCTTGATCTCATGAGTGGCCAAATGTCGTTGGATGGGAGCGTCAACCGAATGCAATCCCTGCCGAAAAGCCAAGTCGCTAGTGCTTGCATAATTTCAAATTTCTTGCAGCAAACAATTATGGCATCTAGCAGATACCCTTCTGCCGAGAGCGCCCACCCGTCTGCTTAGAGTGAGGAGATAAAAGTGGAATTCCCCGCAAATATGCGAACTGAGTTCGAGACTGTAAACGCAGTTCTAGGAACAACGACCGCCACCCGCACTGTCGATGCTTACTGCCTAACCTGGATAAAATTCGAGCGTCAAATACGGAGAATTCTGGTCCGCGTATTGCGACAGGCAAGCGTTTTTGACAACGGCACGGAGGGGGGAGAAGGCGAAGTGGTGGAAGCTCTCAGCAATCATAAGGACCTGTCATTTGAAAAGGTTTTCCGAGCGATTGAGAGGCTTACAGGTCATTCGGTTTGGGACTGGCTAGGCGGTGAGCAAAGGCGGCACCGCAAAAGGCTTTCTGACATCCAGTGGGACCGCAACCGAATATTTCACGGAAAGCAGACGGGTAAAGGCAAGGACGCCAAATCGCTGCTCGAAGACATTGACTACATTCAATCCATCTGCTCGTCGATCGCTTTGGGATCGAACAAAGAGATTGGGTACGATGGGTTCGAAAGAAACGCCTGGCGCCCCATGAAAGACGATAAACTGAGAAAATCAGTCGACGCTTTCGTCGGCGGCGATTGGAAAGCAGTCATAAAGCGATTTTGAGCGCCTAGAATGTTTGCTCAACCATAAATGCTTTTGAACGACCGAGGGAGAAGGGATGACCCACTTCGAGGTAAAGGTATCAATAACGGTGGTTGCCGATAGTGCGTTGGCAGCAATGAATATAGTCGGTGACAAATTGCGCTCATATCAAACTCCCTTACTCAAGGATGAACCTATTGAGAAATGGACTTTTGTCGACGCGGCTGCGGTCGAAAGTTCATGGAGAGACGCTTCTAGGCATCAGCCTCCGAAGACAATGCCAATCCTCGTTATCGACCGGCACTTAAGCGAGGCAGCCGAGCTTGTACGTGCAGTGTCTTGGAATGATTATCGAAAGCAATTCATAGACTATGAGGGCAGTGACTTTCCGTTCACTCACTGGATGCCCATCCCTAAATAGCTGGCTGTGGCCTGCAATAGCGCCCACTCGATCAAAAGGTTGACGTGCATGACAGCTACGATGTGTGAGCTTGCCAAGAAGCTTCCTCAACTGGTTGGAAATCTGCTCGATAGAGAGAGCAAACTGAAAAGAGGGCGCTTCCGCGAGGAGACTTTGACCGACATTTTTACCGGCGCCCTGGCTGCCTTCGCGGGGCCTGAGCTAGTCATCGAGTATCCCCCTGAGGCCACTACAGGCGGCGACATTGACCTTGACTTCAATCACATTTCTAGCGGGACGGTCCTACTGGTTAGGCTACAAGCTAAAAGACTGAATGCTCATAGGAATTCTGGCAAAGCTGTCGCGATCCGACACCGGGCGTACAACGAACTTCTCCATACGGTTCCCAAGAACTCTAGGAACTTTCAGTACAAAACCCTCGCAGCAATGAGCGGCCCGCGTCTACCGCTGTACATGTTCTACAACCACGGTACCGTGACGAGGGACCCCTACTTTTCGACACCGGGTCCAGCGGTCAGGGGCATCAACCTCGCTTTTGCAAAGGACATTGTGAGCGAGATGGATGTGAAACTTGCCGCCGTCCCAAAGCGATTGCACCACAAAAGGCTTAGCCATTTGCGCCCGCATCTTTTCGGCCTCGAAGCGTTGCTTTGCCCATCCGGAACCTTGCACGGAACCGTGCCGACGCCTGATGCTGTAGTGGGTAGATTAGACGACGTTTGGAGGAGCGGACCTTTTAATAAACGAGGGGATGACGACGACGGGGTAAGGCGATACCTGTTCTCCCCAGTCGAAAAGAGCGTTGGCGATCACCCCTACCGGCGTGTGCCGGATGGACTGGCGATCCGAGTAAACGACGCTCTCGAACGGCCTACTATCACGTTCATGTCGGGTCGAACCGAGGACGGCAGAACTCCCAAAATCGCCTCTGATGTGGACAGTTCGGGCTGACCTGTTGGCTAGAAAGGTGACAGGGGGTGCATAAATCTGGTACCATTCTGATACCACTACAGGAAGAAAAGCCGTTTAAATCCAATAAGCTGCAACGCGACCGTTCGTTTCCCTCTCCCGCTACCACTTCAAATCCACCATTTGGGCGAAAGGGTCTCGCGCGGCCACACTGACCGCACGATGGTAATAGCAGATACTAAAACAAGCATTTACCTTTAACGGCGCGCTATCGTGGACCAGTGCGACTGGTATTGCCGCGGGTAACGGCTTCATCCGAATGTCAATTGAATAGGTTCGGCACATCGGTGGTCGCCTGCATTCTCCATGACGAGCCGAAGCGAAGGGTTAGGGAAATCCGCAGCTCGCTGCCTAATTTATCCCCACCGCCTTTAGACCGTCCGCTTGAGCATCGCCGCGCACGACCGCATCATCCTCGGCCGGCAATGCTTGGGGTTGCTGCTGATCTGACAGAGCAGTGTCGGTCTCGGCCGCATTCTAAAACAAACGAGTGTTTCCGGTCATATTCTCTTCGAGAGCGGTTCGGAACTCTCGCTCGAAGGCCTGCTGAAGCATGGAGGAGACCTGGGCCCTGTTTCGGGTCATGTAGATGTGGCAGAGAAGCTGAGGGCTGAAAGGAAGTATCGTCAATTTGCCTGACCATCGAGCGGCCGAGAATGGGTCGACGATCGAAACGCCCAGGCCCTGTGCGACCAGGGCGCAGGCCGTGTCGGCGAATGGTGTTTCGAAACGGTAGCCGACGGCAACACCGGCGTCGTCCAAAGCGCGCTCGATGTCCTGCCGCGTGCGGTCCTCTCGCCCAAGCGCGATAAATTCCTCTCCCTCGAGTTGGGATGCGGAAATCAAGTCGTCATTGGCGAACGCGTGGTCGAGCGGCGCCACGCAGACGCATTCCGTCTGGAAAATCAGATCGCAGGCGATCGCGGGATCCACCACCGGCATCTGAACGAGGCCGAGGTCGATCTCTTTATTTGCCGTCAATTCCGCGATCCGCAGCGAGGCCGCGGGAAAGATGCTCATGCGAGCCTTCGGATGGCGTCCGGCAAATGCCTTCAGGAAGCGCGGCAGGACAATGCTCGCAAGCGCCGGATAGACACCGATCAACAGGCGCCCGGCTTCCAGCTGCTGAATATCCCCGGCCAAGCGCCGTATTCGCGCCATACCTTTGACGATTCGCCCGACCTCTTCGTTGAGGAGCATGGCTTCCGCCGTCGGCACGAGACGTCCCGCGCGACGAATGAAGAGCGGAATTTTCAGGGCATGTTCCAGGTTCGAGATATGCGCGCTGACCGAGGGCTGGGCGATATGCAGAAGCTCGCTGGCGCCGGTGACCGTTCCGGCCTCCATGACGGCTCGGAAAGCTTCCAGTTGCTTGTAGTTCATGGGGTGTCTTTAGAGGTTCGCATAGGCGAATCCTATAGGAAAACTCTATGAGCCGCCAAATATTTCGTATTGGAATTTTTTCGCGGATTCATCTCTATTCGAGCGCAAGAACCCACCGCTGACAGTCCCACAAAGGCATCCGACGTCCTCGCCTTACTCGGATTGAGGATATTTGTTTTTCCTATCGTCGGCGGTGAGGTTCCGGGCTTCATAAACAAGAGAGGGAACTTCACATGATCAGAAACGCCATCGTGGCGGCGGCGATATCGCTTGCCGGCCTTTGTTCGTCAGGAGAAGCCTGGGCGCAGGACGCGCTTCATATCCGAATCGCAACGGAGGGCGCTTATGCACCGTGGAACTATACGCTCCCGGACGGCACACTTGCCGGTTACGAAATCGATCTTGCCAAGGAATTGTGCAAGCGCATGAAGGCACAATGTGAGATCGTCGCGCAGAACTGGGACGGGATGCTGCCGGCGCTGAACGCCGGAAAATTCGATGCCATAATAGCATCCATGGGCGTCACGCCCGAGCGGGCGCAAGTGGCCACGTTCTCGGATCCCTATTCGACCGCGCCCAACGCTTTCCTGGCCATGAAGGGCAGCGGGCTGGCCGAGGCCCTGCCCTGGCACGGCAAGTTCGACCTTCGCGACAATGCGGCGGGATCGAAGGACGCCAAGGAGGTAATCAAAAAGCTCGACACGGCGCTCAAGGGGAAAGTCCTCGGCATCCAGGGGTCGACGACCGCCGGCAAGTTCGTCGAAGAGTATCTGAAGGGCGTGGTCACGGTCAGATCCTATAAGACGCAGGACGAAGCCAATCTCGATGTTCTGGCGGGTCGGATCGAACTGACCATGGCCAACATCACGGTTCTCGCCGAGGCTCTGAAACGGCCCGACATGGCCGAGGCGGAACTCGTCGGACCGAGTTTTCTCCTAGCCAGCGGAACATGCGTGGCCTTCCGCAAGAGCGACACGGCATTGAAGGACGCATTCAATGCCGCAATCCACGCCGTCAACGCCGACGGTTTCAACAAGGCGCTGACGGAAAAATGGTTCGGCGTCGACATCTCCGCGAAGAACTGAAACGAACCCGCGATGACGGCTTCCGATTTCGTTCTGGGCTTCGGCGCCGCCGGCTGGGGGGCGGCGCTGCTTCAAGCCGCGATGATGACCTTGGCGGTAGCCTTGACCGGCTACGTCTTCGGCCTTCTGGCCGGCAGCTTCGGCGCATGGGCAAAGATCAAGGGAGGCATCCTTCCACGCTTGGTTGCCGATACCTACACCACGGTGCTTCGCGGCATACCTGACATCCTCGTCATCTATCTCTTCTATTTCGGCTCAAGCGCGGTGCTCACCCCGCTGGCCGCTCTGTTCGGCTTTTCGGGTTTCTTCAGCCTGCCGGGCTTCATGGCCGGTGCGCTGGCGATCGGGCTGGTGTCCGGGGCCTATCAGGCCGAAGTCATGCGAGGCGCCTATCGCGCGGTCTCGCCGGGTGAGATCGAGGCGGCAATCGCCTGCGGCATGTCCCCTGTGACGACGTTCCGCCGGATCGTCGCGCCGCTGGTGCTGCGTCATGCGCTGCCAGGCCTCGGCAATGTCTGGCAGCTGGTGCTGAAGGAATCCGCGCTGGTCTCGGTCACCGGGCTCGTGGAAATCCTGCGGCAGGCGCAGATCGGCGCCGGATCGACTGGACAGCCATTCACCTTCTTCTTCGCCGCCGCCGTCCTCTATCTGGCCATCTCGTCGTTTTCGACATGGCTTCTGCGCCGGACCGAGGGCCGGCTCGCGGTTGGCGTGAGGCGGGCCTGATGGACATCCCGTTCCTCTACCAGACGCTGCTGAAGCTGCTGACCGGTGTGCCGCTGACATTGCAGCTCGCGGTCTCCTCCGTGGCGCTCGGCGCCATTCTGGCCATCATTCTCGCCCTGGCGCGGCTGTCGGGTCTGCGGCTCCTGGCCTGGCCTGCATCCTTGTACGTCTTCGTCTTCCGCTCCACGCCGCTGCTTGTGCAGATCTTCCTGATCTATCATGGTCTTGGCCAGTTCCATGCAGTGCGAACCAGCTTTCTGTGGCCCGTCCTACGCGAGCCCTATTGGTGCGCGCTCATTGCCTTGACCTTGAACACGGCTGCCTATTCCAGCGAGATCGTGCGAGGCGCGTTGCTTTCGGTTCCTCCCGGTCAGATCGAGGCGGCGCGGGCATGCGGCATGTCGAGTTTCACGCTGTACCGCCGTATCGTATTCCCGCTCGCCTTGCGCCACGCTTTGCCGGGGTACGGCAACGAGTTCATCCTGATGATAAAGTCGACGGCGCTGGCGTCCATCATCACCCTGATGGAGGTGACCGGCCTTGCGGCAGAGCTTATTTCGGAATCCTTCCGTGCGATCGAGATCCTGATCGTGGCGGCCGCCATCTATCTCTTCATCAATTTTGTCGTCACGCGGCTCGTGCAATGGGCCGAATATGCGCTGAGCGCCGAACTGCGGCCGCCTCCGGCGGCTGCGGCACCCGGGAAAGGAGGAGGCTTATGACCGACCAGATCAGACCGGCGTTGCGCCTGAAGGATCTGCGCAAGAGCTTCGGCGCCTTCGAGGTGCTGAAGGGAATCTCACTCGAGGCGATGGAAGGCGACGTGATCTCGATCCTCGGCTCTTCAGGATCAGGGAAGTCGACCATGCTGCGCTGCATCAACATGCTCGAAACGCCCGATAGCGGGCAGATCGAAGTCGGCGGAGAAGTCATCCGGCTGAAGCAGGCGGGCGGCAGGACGCGGCCGGCCGATAGGCGCCAGTTGCAGCGCATGCGCGCGAGCATCGGCATGGTGTTCCAGAACTTTAATCTCTGGTCCCACAGGACTATCCTCGAAAACCTGATCGAGGCCCCGATGCAGGTTCAGAAGCGGTCCCGCGTGGATTGTATCGAAGAAGCTGAAGCGCTTCTGGAAAAGGTCGGCATCGCCGATAAACGCAATCACTATCCCGCGCATTTGTCCGGCGGTCAGCAGCAGCGGGCGGCGATCGCCCGTGCGCTGGCACAACATCCGAAGGTCATGCTTTTCGATGAGCCGACGTCCGCGCTCGACCCGGAGCTGGTCAGCGAGGTCCTGCGCGTCATGCGCGCGCTTGCCGAGGAGGGCAGGACGATGCTCGTCGTGACCCACGAAATGGGCTTCGCCAGGGATGTCTCCAGCAAAGTCGTGTTTTTACACAAGGGTGCGGTCGAGCTCGAAGGCACTCCCCACGACATGTTCACCGCCGCTCCGTCGGAGCGCTTCCGGCAATTCCTGTCCGGCGGCAATGGCCGGGAGTGAGCCGACGGCGTTTTCCCGATCATGCGATAGTCACAGCACCACATACCCGAGAAGGAAAACAAGACCATGGCCACACAGACCACCGCGTCCGAGATCGTCATAGTCGGAGGCGGCATTTACGGCGTGAGCCTCGCCTACGAACTGGCGCAGGCCGGCAAGACCGTCACGCTTCTGGAGGCCGACGACATCGCTTCTGGCGCTTCGGGCGGCTCCGGTGAACGAGGCGTGCGTGCCAACGGCCGCGACTTGCGCGAGCTGCCGATCGCAACTGTCGGCCTTCCGCTTTGGGCGCAGTATGAGCGACAGTTCGAAGGTGGCGTCGGCTACCGCCGGACCGGCGGTCTTCATCTCTTCGATATCCCGCATGGCGCGCATGAGCACGAAGTGCGCGGCAGCATGGAAGCGATGGCGATGGTACAGAACGCGCTCGGCGTGCCTTCCCTACTTCTCAACCGCGATGAAACGCTGGCGCGCGAGCCCGAATTGGCTGGCGATCTGATCGGTTCCGTCTTTTGCCCCGACGACGGCGTATGCGATCACACCTTCGCCACGCAGGCATTCGCCAGGCAGGCGCGCAAGGCCGGGGCGACCTTGCGCACCGGCGCGCGTGCCATCGAAATCCTCCACACCAATGGGAGAGCAACGGGGCTGAGGCTGGCGAGCGGCGACGTCGTGCCCGTCGGCGAAAAGCTCGTCCTCCTCGCCAACAAGGGCGTGCTGGCCTTGTTGAAGCCCGTGCTCCAGCCACAGGAAATCATGCCCGTCACCACCCAGATGCCGCAAATGATGTTCGTCACCAACCCGAACGGCAAAAAGATCAATCATCTTCTGGGTCACGCCCATCGCAAACTGTCCGCCAAGCAGATTTCGGATGGAACCTTGATGCTCTCGGGCGGTCACAGCGTCGCCCATACGCCTCAGGGGCGCTGGAAAGGATCGCTGAGCTCGATAGCGCTCGGCTTGACCGACGCTATCGCGACCTTACCCTTCATCGACGAGTCGTCCTTCCTGAAGGTCGATGCTTCCCGCGTCGAAACTTGTGCGGTCGACGGCATCCCGATTGTCGACACGCCCGCAACCTTGAACAATACGATCTATGGATTTGCTTGGACCGGCCACGGCTTCGCAATCGCCCTGGGCTTAGCCAGATATCTCGCGGAATGGATCCTCAGCGGGGACAAGCCGGATGCCCTCGAAGTTTTCTGCCGAAAGCGGTTTCACGGGTCGCTTGCCAGCCGCTAATCTAACTTCCGATCGGTGATTGCGCCAGCCTGGCAACGGCCATGCGGCTGGGGGGCGTATTTCCGAAAGGAACCGCCATTTTTGTCCCTTCCCCGTATCGGAGGATGCCTGCAAAAGTACGGATCCGTTCACCCGTAGTCTCAGCTGAATACTCTTCCCAGAGGCCGGCCATCACGAACGGCTCGCGCGGCTTCAAAGCGATGGCATCGGACTGCTTCATCTTCCCTGACCCGTCTAGCCTCTGGCGTTCGAATCCGGATCTCCGATCGCCAAAAACGCAATAACCGTCCCGGTTAGACCGGGACGGTTATTGATTTATGATAAAATTGGTTGCGGGGACAGGATTTGAACCTGTGACCTTCAGGTTATGAGCCTGACGAGCTACCGGGCTGCTCCACCCCGCGTCACCTCCGGGCAAGCTCTTGCTTGTCCCGTCCGGGCAAACGCTTGCTTGCCGAATTCAGCAAGGAATTTCTTGCTGGATATGTTTTTGCCACCAAATGAAAGGGCCGCTTTCGCGGCCCGTGTTCCCGTTGGCGGGCCTCATGCATGCCGCCCAAAAGTGCTTAGCGGTTTTGGGATAACGACATGCACCACAAAAATCGTAGAGAGAAGATTTCAGTTCATCCAATTTCTGGATGAGAGTTCTAACGTGCGTTTGGCAGACCTGGCAGCGACCTACTCTCCCGCGTCTTGAGACGAAGTACCATCAGCGCTGGAGCGTTTCACGGCCGAGTTCGGAATGGGATCGGGTGCAGCCGCTCCGCCATAACCACCAGGTCGGCAAAACGCACGTTATTCGAGAAGCTTTTTGAGCGAATAGCAATTAGGGAGTAGCGAATAGGGAAAGCCCTACTCTTGCCCCTCAGAGCTGTTTTCGCTGGTCTTATATGTGCCGTTTCAGTTCTTCCAGTCTTGGCGCCTTTCGAAGCGAAGCTTCGCAAGGTCGACCGACCGTCGGCGCTGATGCGCCGCACCCACGTAGCGCCGCCCGCAAGGGCGGAACAAGCGTGAGTGAGAACAAACCATTCGACTTCGTCGAATGAGCATAAGGAATGAGAACGATCAAGCCGATCGAACTATTAGTACCGGTAAGCTTCAAGCGTTGCCGCTCTTCCACACCCGGCCTATCAACGTGGTCGTCTTCCACGGTTCTCAGGGAATACTCGTTTTAAGGTGGGTTTCCCGCTTAGATGCCTTCAGCGGTTATCCCGTCCGGATATAGCTACCCTGCTATGCGGCTGGCGCCACAACAGGTCCACCAGAGATCCGTCCATCCCGGTCCTCTCGTACTAGGGACAGATCCTTTCAATATTCCTACACCCACGGCAGATAGGGACCGAACTGTCTCACGACGTTCTGAACCCAACTCACGTACCGCTTTAAATGGCGAACAGCCATACCCTTGGGACCTGCTCCAGCCCCAGGATGCGATGAGTCGACATCGAGGTGCCAAACAACCCCGTCGATATGGACTCTTGGGGGTCATCAGCCTGTTATCCCCGGCGTACCTTTTATCCGTTGAGCGATGGCCCTTCCACGCGGGACCACCGGATCACTATGACCGACTTTCGTCTCTGCTCGACTTGTCAGTCTCGCAGTCAGGCAGGCTTATGCCATTGCACTCAGCGAACGATTTCCGACCGTTCTGAGCCCACCATCGCGCGCCTCCGTTACTCTTTAGGAGGCGACCGCCCCAGTCAAACTACCCACCATACATTGTCCCGGACCCGGATAACGGGCCGCGGTTAGACATCCATAGTAATAAGGGTGGTATTTCAAGGGTGGCTCCACCTGAGCTGGCGCCCAGGTTTCAAAGCCTACCACCTATCCTACACATGCCACTACGAATGCCAATGTAAAGCTATAGTAAAGGTGCACGGGGTCTTTCCGTCTAACCGCAGGAACCCCGCATCTTCACGGGGAATTCAATTTCACTGAGTCTATGCTGGAGACAGCGGGGAAGTCGTTACGCCATTCGTGCAGGTCGGAACTTACCCGACAAGGAATTTCGCTACCTTAGGACCGTTATAGTTACGGCCGCCGTTTACTGGGGCTTCGATTCAGAGCTTGCACCCCTCCTCTTAACCTTCCAGCACCGGGCAGGCGTCAGACCCTATACGTCGTCTTGCGACTTCGCAGAGCCCTGTGTTTTTGATAAACAGTCGCTACCCCCTGGTCTGTGCCACCCTCCTCTACTTGCGTAGAAAAGGGTCACGCTTCTTCCGAAGTTACGCGTGCAATTTGCCGAGTTCCTTCAGCATAGTTCTCTCAAGCGCCTTGGTATACTCTACCTGACCACCAGTGTCGGTTTCGGGTACGGTTTATAAGGAGGAGCTATTTCCTGGAACCGCTCCGCTGCCCGTTCAATCCGATAAGATTGGACAACTTGTGCGATCCGTCACTACCTCCAAGCCCACGAATATTAACGTGGTTCCCATCGACTACGCGTTTCCGCCTCGTCTTAGGGGCCGGCTAACCCTGCTCAGATTAGCTTTAAGCAGGAACCCTTGGTCTTTCGGCGGGGGAGTCTCTCACTCCCCTTACGTTACTCATGTCAGCATTCGCACTTCTGATACCTCCACCACCCCTCACGGGTATGGCTTCATCAGCTTACAGAACGCTCCGCTACCGCTCGCATTACTGCGAACCCTAAGCTTCGGTGTATGGCTTTAGCCCCGTTACATTTTCGGCGCAAAGACCCTTATTTAGACCAGTGAGCTGTTACGCTTTCTTTAAATGATGGCTGCTTCTAAGCCAACATCCTGGTTGTTTTGGGATCCTCACATCCTTTCCCACTTAGCCATAACTTGGGGACCTTAGCTGTAGGTCAGGGTTGTTTCCCTTTTCACGACGGACGTTAGCACCCGCCGTGTGTCTGCCGACTAGTACTCCCAGGTATTCGGAGTTTGGTTAGGTTTGGTAATCCGGTGAGGACCCCTAGCCCATCCAGTGCTCTACCCCCTGGGGTATTCGGTCGACGCTCTACCTAAATAGATTTCGCGGAGAACCAGCTATTTCC